>CAQHJP010000087.1 GCA_948801035.1 uncultured Bacilli bacterium | reverse complement strand
GAAAACGTGATTAATTCACGTTTTTACTTGCATTAATAATTTAATTTGTATATAATATCTTGTATAAATGGAGGTTATATGGGAAATTTAAAGAAAAAATATGAGGATATTGTTTCTAAAAGAAAAGAAATTATAGATCAAATAGAGGTTTTAAAAAAAGATGAAAAATTAATAAAGTATTTTGAATTATGTAGTAAAAATCAAATATATCAAGATGAACAAAAACGATTGTATAAAGAAATGAAATATGAAGAATATTCAACTTGTAATCATATCTGGGTTAATACATTGCATGAACATGATAGCTATGAATCACGTTCATACGATTATTTTGGATGTATGAAATGTGGACTTGATCAAAGAGCTTTTTTATTAGCTGAAAGAAGATTTAATATAGATCATTGTCTACATGCATCTTTAAAAGAACCTTTAACTGAAGAGCGTATAATGTATAATTTTATGACTGAACACCGTTCTTATGCATCTGAAATTGATTACGATTCAGTATTATGTGATTTAGATTTAGCTAAAGCTATATATTTAAAAATAAAACAAGCTCATCCTGATATTGACGATGAGACTATAAAACATTATTTTAAAAGTGCTTTAAAAGATATGAGAGAAATTAAAGTAAATGATGAAAGATTAGTGAGTAGGGCTAAAAGATTATCATTAAATCCTAATTTTAATAAATGGAATGGACGAAATGTTAAAAGTAGTTATTAAAAAATTATTTGTTTAAATACAAAATTAGATACTACTTAAAACCCAGTTGAATTATGTATTCGACTGGGTTTTGTATTGTAAAATATTTTAATTAAATAAATATGTATTAATACCATACATATTATTTTTAGTGTCAAAAAATATATAATTTATAATAGGTTTATAAGTTAAATAACCAAATATTACGTACATTAAAATTATTCCAATAATACCAATTATTCTCTGATATTTTATATATTTAAACTTTAATATAAAGTAACTTATTATTTCTTCAATTATAATTATTATAAATAAAAGCACTATACTAAATACCATATTTTCTCCAATTATGTTATAAATAGGTAGGTATATACTTAAATAAAGTATAATAGCTATAACTGGTACTACAAATAATTGAAGTAGAAAATTATTAAATTTAGAGTATTTTTTAAGTAGTATATAATCAATTATTCCATATAAAATAAAAGAAGTAGAAATTAATTTCATATGTTCAAATATTGATTCATTAACAGGAGTAAATATGCTTGTTAATGAATTTGGTATAAAATCATATAGAAAATGTAGTGGGAAACATAGTAAAAATACTAAAAAAACATCTAATATTTTTATTTTTTTTAAATTCATAATTCACCTCTATTATAATAATATGTATAAATAAATAAAAAATATGTAAATAAAAAAAGGATTTTTGATTATTTTGTTGTATATTAATAGATAGGGAGAAGTAATATGAGTACACTTACACAAGCTTTAATAAATGAAATAAGAAGCAAAGTTAATATAGTTGATGTGGTATCTAAGTATATTAATTTAACTAAACGTGGTAAAAATTATTTTGGTGTTTGTCCTTTTCATGAGGATAGTGATCCATCGCTTAGTGTATCTGAGGAAAAACAAATTTTTTCATGTTTTTCATGTCATACAGCAGGTAATGTTTTTAATTTTGTAATGGAATATGAAAATATTACATTTTTAGAAGCAGTTAGGATAGTTGCTTCATTTGCTGGTATAAAAGTTGATAGTATTAAGCCTACTATAACTAAAAATAATGCTTTATATGATATTTATGAAGTTAGTAATAAGTTATATTTAAATAATATAAATACTACATTAGGTACTAGTGCGGTTAAATATTTAAATAATAGAGGATTTAATAGTGATATAATAAAAGAATTTGAAATTGGACTAGCTATTAAAAGTAAGGATACTTTATCTAAAATATTATTAAGTAAAAATTTTAAAGAAAAGGATTTGATTAATAGTACTTTAATAGTTAAGGATGAAAGAGGATTCCATGATTTCTTTTATGATAGAATTATGTTTCCACTTCATGATATAGATGGTAAAGTGATAGGTTACTCAGGTAGAGTTTATTATGAAACTGATTCTCCAAAATATGTAAATAGTAAAGAACATCCATTATTTAAAAAAGGTGAATTTGTATACAATTATAAAAGAGCAAAAAATGAATGTAGAATAAAAAATACTGTTATTGTTATGGAAGGATTCATGGATGTTATAAGAGCTCATTCAGTAGGAATTAAAAATGTTGTTGCAACGCTTGGTACAGCTTTTACTAAAGAACATGCAT
The DNA here is from genome assembly GCA_948801035.1 of uncultured Bacilli bacterium. GTDB lineage: Bacteria > Bacillota_I > Bacilli_A > RF39 > UBA660 > Faecisoma. The sequence goes on along the minus strand of CAQHJP010000087.1, from coordinate 1,505 downwards.
CTATTATACGAAAGATGGCAAATAATATAATATTATGCTTTGATGGTGATAAAGCGGGAGCTAAAGCTACTATGGCATGTAGTGATATATTAATTAAAATTGGTATTATTCCTAAAGTTATTAGACTTGAAGATGATTTAGATCCTGATGAATATATACTTAAATATGGTGTAGATAAATTTAATGAAAAAATTAATAATCCTATAAGTATAATGGATTTTAAACTAAATTTTTTAAAGTCAAATAAGGATTTAACGCAAACAGTAGATAAAGCGGCATATGCAAAAGAAGCAATGGAAGAAATAAATAAAATAGAAGATGAAATTTTAAAAGAGGTATCTTTAAAAAAATTAAGTCATGATACAGACTTAGATATTGATTATTTAAAAGGATTTATAACAAATACACCTAAGGTAGTAAAAAAAGATTTAGTTGTTAAAACTGATAAGTATGAAAAAGCTGAGGCAAGTTTGCTTTATTATATGCTTAAAGATACTGATGTAATTAAAATGTTTGATAGTAAAAATATTTATTTTCCAACAAAAGAATATAGATTTTTATATAATGAGATTAAATGTTTTATAAAAGAATTTAATTATATAAATGAAGCCGATTTTATAACATATATTGATTCTGATTTAAAACAGTATTTAAATAATGTAATATCTCTAAATTTAGATGATACATATGATACAAATATGATTTTAGATTTTATAAATGCAATTAAAGAAAAAAATATAAATGATCAAATTAATAGATTAGAACGTGAGCTTGAAAATACTACAGATATAGATAAAAAAACAATGATAGGTCAAAAAATGATAGAAATATTAAGGCTTAAAGATTAGGAGGATTTATGATAAACGAAATAAAAGGTTTTGATGAAAGAAAAGAAGAACTAGTAGAACTAGGAAAAAAACAAGGTTTTATAACATATGAGAATTTAGCAGCTTCACTTAAAGGGCTTGAATTAGATGCGGATTCTTTAGATGAATTATATAATGTGTTATCTGAAAATAATATTATGATATTATCAGAAGATGATGATTCTTCTGATTCAGATGGAAATTTACTTTTAGATGATTCAACTTTAACTAAGGATTTAACTATAAATGATCCAGTAAGAATGTATTTAAAAGAAATTGGACAAATAAAATTATTAAGTACTGAAGAAGAATTAAAATTAGCTGATAGAATATTAGAGGGTGATGAGGAAGCTAAATCTACTTTAGCTGAGGCAAATTTAAGACTTGTTGTATCTATTGCTAAAAGATATGTTGGACGTGGTATGTTATTTTTAGATTTAATACAAGAAGGTAATATTGGACTTATGAAAGCAGTTGAAAAATTTGATGTTACAAAAGGATATAAATTTTCAACGTATGCTACATGGTGGATTAGACAAGCTATAACACGTGCTATAGCTGATCAAGCAAGAACAATAAGAGTTCCAGTACATATGGTTGAAACTATTAATAAACTTGCTCGTGTTCAAAGACAATTAA
>CAQHJP010000086.1 GCA_948801035.1 uncultured Bacilli bacterium | reverse complement strand
GTGAATTTTCATTTTCTTTCAAATAATCATATCTTGGAAGCAATACTAATTTTATTGATGCATCATCTATATTAAATGCTTCCTTATATTTTTGTTTAGTAAAATCACTAGTAGCCACTACATAATCATAATTTTTGTGCATCTTCATAGTATGAGCTAACTCACTATTAGATCCTTCCTTTTTATCTAATATAGAATATCCAAACTTTTTATAAGCTCCCATAGCATGCCACATTTGAATTATTTTCACACTTTTTTTCTTAAAAGTTAAACTTATCGCTGGTATATAGCTATCAGTAATTACTAGTTTACTTGTATATATACTATATATTTGATATGGTAACTCAAATATATATCTTATTTTGTCTGTTTCATATTTATCTTTTAAAATTATTACCTTATAATCTTTAAAAGTCTCATTTAATTCTTGATACAATTGTTTTACATCAATAGTTAAATTATTTAATCTCGTAAATATTGTTATTTTCTTTCTTACTGGAAATATCATAAATACTGATGCAAAAATCTTAAATATATTTGTAAATATCTTTAACACTAAATTTTTCATACTACCCCCTACTTTAAATATGTATCTATAAATCTCTTTGTACTTAATCCATCACACATATTCAATTGTTTTTCTTTTATTTCTTTTGCTTTTTCTTTATTAAACACAGGATTTTTAATACAATTAATCAATTCATCTTCTGTGTTTGCAATTAACCCAAAATTATAATCTTCTAAAGACTCATAAAAGCCTCTAGTACTTTCATATTTTTTTCTATCTTTAGCATATAGTACTATGTTTATATTTAATAGCAAAGCATCAAATATAATAGATGAATAATCTGTTACTAATATATCTACACTTGGTAAAATATCATTTACATTTTCTATATCTGTTATATCTATAATAGAAGAATTTTTAATATCAAATTTGTTTTTTGAAAATGGATGAGCTTTTACTAGTAAAATACTATTATCTAAAGATTTGACTACATAATCTAGATCAATTAAACTTGTATCTGTGTAAGCACTCTTTATTCCATTTCCCCTAAATGTTGGTGCATAAAGTATTACTTTTTTATCTTTACACATTGGATATTTATTTAAAAATTCTTTTTTACTTTTATCTAACTTATCTTTATCAAAAAATAAATCTGTTCTTGGTGAGCCAAGAGGTTTTATATTCTTTTCATCTATTTTAAATGCTTTTGAATATTCAGAAACAATATTTGTTGAACTTACAACAACATCAGTATAGTTTTTATGAGTTATTGATTTTTCATTTGGTCCACCAGCTAGTCCCATTCTTGTAAATCCTACTTTTTTAAAAGCTCCTTCAGCATGCCATACTTGTATAAACTTTGTTTTACTTCTAAATTTAATAGGATATAAAATTGGACAATAATCATCCGTTATAACAATTTTAGAAATTGCTACATAATATATAAATTTAAGTATATTAGGTTTATTTAAAAATACATAAACTTTTTTATTTTTTATCTCATTTTTAATACATAACAGATTACCCTCAAGTTTATTATTACTTGGTGAATATAATACAACAATATCTCTTACTTGTTTAAGACTAAATATTTTATATAAAAGTATTATAATAATTTTTTTAAGTTTTTGTGCTGTTGATGTCATACTTTTAGGAAAATATTTCATCTGTTATATATCCCATTTCATAATAGTTTTAAATGGATTCATTGTATCTTGCATAAATGCTTGATTTATATCACTTATACTTTTTACATCTACTACGTTAGATACTATATTACTTAAATAATTAAGTGTATCAGGATACTTTTGTATAAAATCTACAGCGTTTTTAAAATCATTATAAGAACTTCTACTATTTCCAATTAAATAAAGTCCTTTTTCTAATACCATTCTTGTATTTATATTAATAGGATACTCACTAACACCTAGTAAGCTAACTACACCTTGAGGATTTATATTATTTATAATTGAATTTATAGCTGATTCACTACCAAGTCCCCCAACACATTCAAAGGCATAATCGAAGCTTACATTTTCTGGAATTTTATCTATCGTATATTTATCATCAACAAATGTAAAATAATTTAGTTTATCTTTATTTTTACCTATTGATATTATTTTGCAATTACTAAATCTTTTTTTAATTATTAAACTAGCTATATAACCTAAGCTTCCATCACCATAAATAGCTATTTTAGAATTATCTATATTAGTTACTACCTTTTCAAAACTATCTAAAGCATTAAATACAACACTCATAAGTTCTAAAAATACTACTTCTACATCATCTCTATCAATTTTAATAACATTTTCTTTTTTACAAACAACGTTATTTTGCATAAAACCATCACAAGAGCTACCTCTAAATTTACTACTTCTATCGTAATTTTCTTTAATATTACTCTTAATACCATGTATATTAGGTAACATAACAACAGATGTTCCTACTTTAAATTCTGAGTCATTTGAATAAACAACTTCACCAATAGCTTCATGAATTAAAGTAAGCGGTAATTTTTTATTTAAAACTTTTTTATCTCTAGTACCTTGATAATATCTTTGATCAGCAGCACAAATTGATAAATATTTGGGTCTTACTATAATCTCATCATTTTCTACTTTTTCATCAACAAATTCCTCAACTATTTGCTTTGGACTAGTTAACTTATATCTTATATTTATCATATATTAACCTCACCCCTTACAATCCTATTTGCAACATTTAAATCATACTGTGTAGTTATTTTAAAATTATATACCTCTCCAAGTACATATCCAATTTTTTTATTTTTAATTAAATAAATTTTGCATGCATCTGTTAAAGTATTGGCCTCATTTTCATTTAATGAAGATATTAATTCATACATTTCTTTTAATTTAAATGTTTGTGGCGTTTGCCCTTGATACATTTGTTTTCTATTTGGAATATCTTCTATTTTATCATCATCTATTTTTACTATAGTATCAAATGCTGGAACAACTGTATCAACTGCATCATATTCTTTTATTTTTTCAATATTTTCTTCTATTATTCTATGTGTTATAAAAGGTCTAACAGCATCATGAGTAATTAAAATATCATCATTATGCATACCATATTTTTCTATTATATATTCACAACCTTTTTTAACACTTTCATGCCTAGTTTCACCACCTAAAGCTATTTCAACATTCTTAATGTTATAATTATCTAATATATCTTGTAGGTGATTTTTCCATTCCTCTTTTACAACAACAATTATTTTATCTATAAGGTTAGATAAAGTAAACTGTTCTATTGTGTGAAGAATAATTGGTTTAGATCCTATCTTTAAAAATTGTTTTGGAAGCTCTGTGTTTCCCATTCTTGAGCCTGTACCACTAGCTAAAATAAGCGCATATTTCATATACAATTCCCCCTTTTTATATATGTTGAGGTATTATTATAGCAGCTTTTTTTAATATGTCAAATTGAGAATTTTTTTTAAATTTTGCACAAAAAAATTGCAATTTATTTATTGCAATCTTTTTTTAATAATATTATATATAAATATGCCAATTATACTGCCTATACTATCCATAAATATATCAAAATATTGAAATGCCCTACCTGGTACAAATAATTGATGTATTTCATCTGTTATAGCATAAACTAAACATAATATAAAAACTAAACTGTTTCTTTTTATATTATATAATCTAAATAAATTTATAAATAGTAAAGCTAGTATTAGATATTCAAATGCATGCATACATTCTCTTAAAGGTATTTCTATTATATTTACTACATTAATTAAATTAGATTTATCAAAAGAGAATATATTATAAATAAAATCTAA
>CAQHJP010000085.1 GCA_948801035.1 uncultured Bacilli bacterium | reverse complement strand
AGTGTACAAAATAGGGTTCACTTCAGAATATTAATTCCTTTTTATATTGAATTTTTAATTATATTAATGTAAAATACTATAGGAAATGAGGAAATTATGGAAAATGAAATTGTGCCACTTAAAATTTTAAATAATTTAGATGATGAATATAAAAAAATAATATTTGAAATAATAAATAATCCTGAGTTTTTAAAAAGAAAATATTATCATCATCATGAGAATAGGTCTGTTTATTATCACAGTTTAATGGTTTCTTATATATCATACAAAATAGCTAAAAAAGTTAAATTAAATTATAAAGATGCAGCTATAGCTGGTTTATTACATGATTTTTATTATAAAGACTGGCAAGAAAATAGAAGAAAAACTTCAATTTTAAAGGCACATGGATTTACTCATGCAAATGAGGCACTAGAAAATTCTAAATTGTATTTTCCAAAATTAATTGATAAAAAAGTAGAAAATAGTATTAAAAGACATATGTTTCCTTTAAATTTTATTCCTCCAATTTATTTAGAAGGATGGATAATTTGTTTCATAGATAAATATTGTTCTTTTGAAGTTTTCAAACATCCAACACAATTTTATAAATATTTAGGTATAAAAAAGAAAGGTGATTAATATGAATGATACAATAGCCGCTATTTCAACTGCACTAGGTGTTGGTGCAATATCTATAATTAGAGTATCAGGTCCTGATAGTATAAATATAGTAAATAAAATAACAAAATTTAAAAAACTTTTAACTTATAAAACACATACTATTAATTATGATTATATAGTAGATGAAAATAATAATATAGTAGATGAAGTATTAATTTCTATTATGAAGAAACCTAAAACTTTTACTAAAGAAAATATAGTAGAAATTAATTGTCATGGTGGTATAGCAACTACTAATAAAATTTTAGAATTAGTTCTAACAAATGGTGCAAGACTTGCTTTAAAAGGTGAATTTAGTAAAAGAGCATTTTTAAATGGAAGAATAGATTTAGTAGAAGCTGAAGGAATAATGGATTTAATAAATGCAAAAACAGATAAATCATTAAAACTTGCTATAAATCAAGTAAGTGGAAAAGTATCAAAATTAATAACAGATTTAAGACAAAAAATTATTGAAATACTTGCTAATATTGAAGTTAATATTGATTATCCTGAATACGAAGATATAGAAGAAGTTACAAATGAATTATTATCTAAAAATATAAAAATAATAAAATCTGAACTTCAAAATATTTTAGATAAAAGCAAAAATGGAAAAATATTAAAAGATGGAATAAATGTTGCTTTAATAGGTAAACCAAATGTAGGAAAAAGTAGTTTACTTAATGCTCTTTTAGAACAATCTAAAGCAATTGTTACAGATATTGCAGGCACAACTAGAGATTTTGTAGAAGGAAGTATTAATTTAGATGGTATAATTCTTAATTTTATTGATACAGCAGGTATTAGAAAAACTGATGATGTAGTTGAAAAAATAGGTGTAGAAAAATCTTTAGATTTAATTAATAATTCAGATTTAGTTCTTTTTTTACTTAATAATAATGAAAAAATAACAAATGAAGATAAAGAATTATTAGAAAAAATAAAAAAATATCCTTATATAATTGTGATAAATAAAATAGATTTAGATGAAAAACTTGAAATTAATGATAACAATATAGTTAAAATAAGTGCTTTGAATAATTTAGGAATTGACAAGTTAAAAGATAAGATAAAAGAAATATTTAATTTAGAACAAATTGAAACAGAAGATTTAACTTATTTATCTAATGCTAGGTGTATATCACTTTTAAAACAAGCTTTAAATAGTACTTTAGACGTTGAAGAAGCAATAAAACAAAATATGCCAGTAGATATTATAGAAATAGATTTAAAAAATATATGGGAAATATTAGGTTCAATTATTGGTGTTAATTATGATACTGAATTAATAGATCAATTATTTAGTCAATTTTGTTTAGGAAAGTAGGTGAAAAATATGAAGTTCGATATTATTGTTGTAGGTGGTGGACATGCTGGATGTGAGGCAGCTTTTGCAGCATCTAAAAAAAATCATAAAACTCTTTTAGTAACTGGGAGAATAGAAAATATTGCAACTATGCCATGTAATCCATCAATAGGAGGTTCCGCTAAGGGTATTGTTGTAAGAGAAATAGATGCGCTTGGTGGAATGATGGGAAAAGTTGCAGATGAGGCAAAACTACAAATTAAAATGTTAAATTATGCAAAGGGACCGGCAGTTAGAGCATTAAGAAGCCAAGCTGATAAAATAACTTATCCTAAAAAAATGTTAGAATATTTAAAAAATGAAAAAAATTTAACTATAAAAGAAGCAATTGTAGAAGATTTGATAATTGAAAATAATAAAGTTTTAGGTGTTGTTTTAGAAAATGGTGATAAGATATTAAGTAATATTGTAATTTTAACAACAGGTACATATTTAAAATCCGATATATTAATAGGTGATACTCGTACAAGAAAAGGACCTCATGATGAAAAACCTAGTAATTATTTAAGTGATAATTTAAAAAAATATGGATTTAAAATAATAAGACTTAAAACTGGAACACCTCCTAGAATAGAAAAATCAACAATAGATTTTTCTAAGACTAAATTGGAATTAGGAGATACTGAAAAAAGATATTTTAGTTTTGATGATAATAAAGATTATGATACTAGTAAACAAATAGAATGTAATTTAATTTATACAACACCAGCCACACATAAAATAATATTAGATAATTTAAATAAATCTAGTATGTATGGTGGGCTTGATGATATAAAAGGAATAGGACCAAGATATTGTCCATCAATAGAGGATAAAATAGTTCGTTTTAAAGACAAAGAACGACATCAACTTTTTTTAGAACCAGAAAGTATATATTACGATGATATATATATACAAGGTTTTTCTACTTCAATGCCAGTAGATATTCAAGAAAAAATGGTTCATAGTTTACCAGGCTTAGAAAATGCAAAAATAAATAAATATGCTTATGCAATTGAATATGATGCTATTTATCCTACACAATTAAAACAAAGTTTAGAAACAAAGTTAATAGAAAATTTATTTACAGCTGGACAAATAAATGGAACATCGGGTTATGAGGAAGCTGCTTGTCAAGGTTTAATTGCAGGTATAAATGCATCGTTAAAACTAGAAAATAAAGAACCTTTAATTTTAAAAAGAAATGAAGCATATATAGGAGTATTAATTGATGATTTAGTAACAAAAGGTGTAAAAGATCCTTATAGGTTACTTACTTCACGAGCTGAATATAGGTTATTACTTAGACATGATAATGCGGATTTACGACTTAGAAAGTATGGTTATGAAGTAGGATTAATAGATAAAGAAAAATATAATAAATTAAATGATAAGATTAAAAAAATAAAAGATTTAAGTGATTATTTAAAAAGTGTAAAACTAACACCTAATAATAATGATTATTTAATAAGCTTATCATCTGCACCACTTAAAGATGGTTTATCAATATATGATTTACTTAAAAGACCAGAAATAACTTATGATAAAATAAAACAATTTTTATCATGTGATTATGATGTAGATATAGTAGAACAAGTAGTATTAAATATAAAATACAAAGGATATATTGAAAAAGCTGAAAAAGAAGCTTTAAAATTAATTAATTTAGAAAACAAATTAATACCTGATAATATAGATTATTATAAAATACCTAATTTAGCTAGTGAGGCAAAACAAAAATTAACAGAAGTTAAACCTACTTCAATAGGTCAAGCATCTCGTATCAGTGGTGTAAATCCAGCAGATATATCTATACTTTCTATATATTTAAAAAAGGTAGGAAAATATGAATAATGAGC
>CAQHJP010000084.1 GCA_948801035.1 uncultured Bacilli bacterium | reverse complement strand
GAATTTATCCACGGTAATTGATTTAATATTTTGTTAATTTCTATATTTATATCATCATTATTTTCTACTTCTTTTTTTATTTTATTAACTGCATGCATAACAGTAGTATGATCTTTTCCACCAAATTCTGCTCCAATTCTTGGTAATGATTCTTTAAGATAAATTCTACATATATACATAGCTATTTGTCTTGGAATAGTTATGTCATTAGATTTTTTCTTACTCTTTAAGTCATCTATAGTTATATTATAAGAATGTGCAATTAATTGTTGAACTTGTTCTATTTTATTTTTTGATATAATATTACTTCCAAAATAATCTTTAAGTGCATCCATAGCAAGATCTAAAGTTATATCAGAGCCATTCATTATAGTTGCATATGCTATAATTCTTGTGATAGCTCCTTCTAATTTTCTTATATCTGTTGTACAATTATTAGCTATATATTCTTTAACATCTTGTGGAAAAAAAGTATTCATATTATTCCCTATTATTTTTTTTTCAATAATATTCATTCTAAGTTGATAATCAGGTGGTAAAATATTTACTATTAATCCCCAAACAAATCTAGTTCTAAGTCTTTCTTCTAATTTTTTTAAATCATCAGGAGATCTGTCTGATGCGATAATTATTTGTTTATTATTCGTATATAAATCATTAAATGTATTAAAAAATTCCTGTTGGGTTTTATGTGCAATTTCTAAGTACTGAATGTCATCAATCATTAAAACATCAACATTTCTATATTTATTTTTAAATGAGTCAACAGTATCAAAATTATTTTCAGTATCATTTTTTCTATATAATTTTAAAAAATCATTGACAAAAGTATCAGTTGTAACATATAAAACTTTTTTTTGACTATTTTCTTTTATATAATTTCCAATTGCATGCATAAGATGAGTTTTTCCAAGTCCACTTTTTCCATATATAAATAGTGGATTATACATATTTCCTGGTTGTTCAGCTACTGCAAGAGCAGTTGCTTTAGCAAATTTATTACTATTTCCTGTTACAAAGTTTTCAAAAGTATACTTAGAATCTACATTAGATTGAAAAATAGCATTTTCAGGTACGCCCATTTCATCAACATCAATTATAGAATTATTATTTACATCATCTTCTGTTAAAAATTCAAATTTAAATATTGATCCTGTTATATCTGTAAAAGTTTTTTCAATTAAATCTATATAATTTTCTTTTAAATGTTTTTTATGAAGAGGCATAGGAACTAAAATTTTTGCATATTCTTCATTGAGTTCTAATAATTTAGTTTCAGAAAACCACATATCGTAAAGTACTGGTGTTAGATTTTCCTGCATTTTTTCTAAAAAAGAATTCCAAATACTATTAATATCCATACCTATTCACCTCATTTATACTTAATATTCTACAATATTTTTAATAAAAAAGATATAAAAATGTGGAAAAAAGTTAGTTTTTTATTCAATTTTTTATTTTTTCCACCATAAAATTATGATATTTAAGTATTAAAAACTTTATTTATCCACACATTTGTGGATAAATTTATCAACTTATAAAGTTAATTGTGTATTTTTTTATCCACAAATGTATATAAAAATGTGGAAAACTTTAAAATATGTGGAAAAATATCTTTTTTTGTACATTTTTAGTAAAATTATAAAAAAAATATTTGACAAACTAAAAAAAAATCTATATAATTATAAAGCAATTGGAAACAAAGTTGGAGGTGGATAACTATGAAAAGAACATATCAACCAAATAATAGAAAAAAAAGTAAAAAAATGGGTTTTTTTGCACGTATGAAAACTAATATAATTAATAATCGTCGCCGTAAAGGACGTAAAGTTTTATCACGTTAATCACTTTTTAAAAGTGGTTTTTTATTATATAAGGAGAATATATGAATAAAGAACATATTGTTAAAGAAAATATAGCATTTCAAAGAATAATTAAAAATAATAAACCTTTTAAATATAAAAATTATATAATTTATTTAGAAAAAAATAATGAAGATAATTATAAATTTGGTTTTTCTGTTGGAAAAAAAATAGGTCATGCACATATTAGAAATAAAATTAAAAGACAATTAAGAAATATAGTTTCTAAAAAAGACTACCAAAAAGGTTTTAATTGTATTATAATAGTAGGTAGTAATATATTAAATTCCAATTTTAAAGAAATGCAAGATGATTTAATATTTGCTTTAAATAAATTAAATATAATTAAGGAGAATATATGAAAAATAAAAAAATATTACTATTATTGTTAGTTTTATTTTTAAGTGGATGTACAAAATATAAAACTTATGATAATAAGGCTGTTACAATTGATTCAACGGGTCAAAGATTAGTTGAAAATATACTTTGTAAAACAACAGATACAGAAAAACAATATGAAGAACTTAAAAATAAAAATATTTCAAATTTTCAAAATAAATTAGATAATAATGAAATTAGTAAAGAAGAATTTGATAATAAAGTAAAAGAAATAGAAGAAACATTTAATTTAGATAATGTTACTTATTGTAGTGAATTTAAAATATTTAGTGGTTCAGATGGTTTATGGACTACACTATTTGTAAAATCTTTATCATGGCTTATTATTAAATTAGGAATGATTACAAAAAATTATGGTTGGGCAATTATATTAGTAACAATTTTAATAAGACTTGTACTTTATCCACTTACTAAAAAAACCGCTATGCAATCTGAAAATATGAAAGCTGCTCAAAATAAATTATCAAAATTAGAAGAAAAATATAGAAATAGAAATGATCAACAATCTATTATGATGAAAAATCAAGAAATGTTAAAAATATATAAAGATTATAATATTAATCCAATGTCTAGTTGTTTATTTGCTTTTATACAAATTCCACTTTTCTTTGCATTTTATGAGGCTTTATATAGATTACCTGTAATTTTAGAAGGAAATTTTTTTGGAATTAATTTAGGTCTTACACCTTTAGTAGCTTTTCAAAATGGTAAATTTTATTATTTAATATTTGTAATTTTAGTTGTACTTGCGACTTACTTCTCATTTAAATTAAATTCAGCAATGAATGCAGATAGTCAAACAGCAGATCAAATGAAAATGATGAATAATATAAGTGTTATTATGATATCTATAACATCATTTTGTGTATCAACTGGTATAGCACTTTACTGGATAGTAAATAGTAGTTTTACTATTATTCAAAATTTAATGGTTAAAAGAGGTAAAAAAAATGTTCACATATCATAAATATGAAGGTAAAAATATAGAAGATTTTAAAAAAATAGCAAGTGTAGAATTAAATAGTGATTTAGATAATATATTTTTAATAGAAGATGTATTAGAATTAGGACTATTTAAAGGTAAAAAAGTAATAATCGAAGCAACCACTAAAGATGAAATCAAAAATTATATAAAAGATTTTATAAATAATTTAAGTCGTGGTTTTAATATGAAAATAAATTCAGAAATAAGATTTAATGAAAAAAATATAGAAATTATGTTAGTTTCAGATAATAATAATATATTAATTGGATATAATGGTAAAAATTTAAATGCATTACAAGTATTATTAAGACAATCATTAAAAAATTTAGATAAATTAGGATTTAAAATAGTAATTGATGTAAGTAATTATCGTAGTAAAAAAATGAAATCTTTAGAGTCTCAAATTAAAAAAATTTGTAAAGAAATTTTAGAAACTAAAGTTGAAGTTAAATTAGATCCAATGAATTCTTATGAAAGAAGAATAGTTCATTCTGTTGTTTCAAATTATGAAAATTTAAAATCAGAAAGTTTTGGAGAAGAACCAAATAGATATACAATTATAAAATATAAAGACTAAAGGAATTGAAGTGAACCCCAAATAGTTCACAAAAATAAAAAAGTCTTTTAAAGGAAGTGAA
>CAQHJP010000083.1 GCA_948801035.1 uncultured Bacilli bacterium | reverse complement strand
AGTAAATGATAAATTTCTATATTAGAAGAAGATAAAAATGTATTAATTGCAAATTTATAATATTTTGATTCAATTAAACTTTTATTTATTAAAAGTATGCTTAGTATGCTTAATTTGCTAAGTTCACCACTGAATTTCATAACTTCTAAAATAGCATACTCATAATAATTAGAATTTATTAAATTAGGATCTAAAAATACTTTAGAAATTATTTCTAATATATACTTATCTGTTATATTAAATAAATTATTAAAAACAAAATCGAAATATTTAGATTCAAGTACATCTTTATCAGTTAAAATATTTATGTAATAAGAAATTAAATCATCTTCATTAATTGAATATATTTTTTGAACAACTTGAGAATAATATTTTGAATTTATTAAATTTGAATTTTTAAGTACATTAACAAATTTATTTTGAACATCACTTTTTTTATTATTATCTAAAGCTTCAGTTGAAGAGACCATAGATAAAAATTTATCAAGTGCAAGTCTATAATTATTTGAATAAATTAATTCTTTTGTTAATAATTTCTTTAACAAATTGGAAAGTACATTTAAATCATTTCTATCAAAAATTTTATTTATAGTATAAATAATTTGACCTGAATTTAATAAATCTATATTATCTAATATATTACTTACTGCTCGTGCTTTTTCATTATATTTTTCATCAGGTTCTTCTATTTTTAAAATAGTATCTATAGCATATTTAAACCACGAACTATTAAGTAAATTCTTTTTAGGCATTATGCATAAATATATTTTTATTCTATCTTCGAAACTTAAAGTTGGTATAAGTTTAATCATGTATAAATAATTACTTGTTGATTTCATTAAATCAGCATTACAAGCTATATAATTATAAAGTTGTATTGAATCTCTTTTAACATTTTTATAATTTTTTATTACTTCAGTATATATGTTTATATCTTTAAAATTTCTATTTGAAGCTAAATTTAAAAAATTATTAATAAGAACTTCATCATTACCATCTAAAGTAATTAAATTATCAAATGCACATTTAAAAAATTCTTTATTAGAAGCTAAATCATATGATAATCTTTCTATTGCTTCTGCCATTATTTCACTATCTGTATTTTTTAAAGTATTTAGTATTTTTTCATAATATTCTGACTTAATTAAATATTCACTAGATGCTACATCAACTAAGTAAGAATATATAGGCATACTTACACCTTTTAAAATATTAAGTCTATAATTATAATATCCTTTATCTAATGCATCAATATCTAATATAAGATTAATAACATCATTATTTGCATAATCTTTAACATTTAAAAGTCTATCTAGTACTGAATTGTAATAACTTTTTCCTTTATTATTTTTCATAAACTCAAAAATTTCTTTGCCATAATTTTGATTATCTAAAAGTATTTTTTTCTCATCCTCTGTAATATCAAATAAAAATTCAAGGTCCATTTGATTACTTTTATCTACAAAATTTAATAAAGTTAATAAATCGCTTTTAACCATAACATTATCCTTTCAAAATTAATTATTTTATTATATAACAAACTATATAAAAAAACAAGTAAATTTATTATATAAGTGGAGCTATTTTTTCTATTTGTTCTTTCTTTATTTTACCTTCTCTTATAATAACAACTTTTTCCATGCTTACCTCAATTATAGTAGAAGTTATATCAGAATTTATATCACCACTATCTATTATATAATCTACTTTATCGCCTAATTCATCAATAATATTTTTTATTTTTATTCCAGTTAAATTACCTGATATATTAGCACTAGGAGCAACAACAGGCACGCCTATATATTTAATTAAACTATAAGCAGGCTCAGTTTTTAAAAGTCTAACTCTAACATATTTATCCCCTGCTGATACTATATCTGGTAAAACATTTTCTTTTTTCTTAAATTTTATTGTTAAAGGTCCAGGCCAAAAAGCATCAATTAATTTTTGCTCTACAGGTGTAATAAATTCTACAATATCTTTTAACATAGAAATATCTGAAATTAGTAAGCATAATGGCTTGTATTCAGGTCTTTGTTTTATATCATAGATTTTCATACAAGCATTAGCATCATATGCATTAGTACCTATTCCATATACTGTATCAGTTTTAAAAACAATATTTTTACCATTTTTTATATCTTTTGATATATTAAGTAATAAATTATTATCCAAATCTTTTTCCTTTATATATTTCATAATTAAATCGCCTCTTTTATTTTATTATACATTATTTTCCTTAAAATTAAATAAAAAAAAGAAAGTTTTATAAACTTTCTTAATCCATTAACTCTTGTTCTAAAACTTCAAGTGGCTCATCTTCATGTATAGGTTTTTCTAAATCATATTCTACTTTTTTATATTTTCTAGTTCCTGTACCTGCAGGAATTAATCTACCAAGTAAAACATTTTCTTTAAGACCATTTAAATGATCAACTTTACCATGTATTGCAGCATCAGTTAAGATTCTTGTTGTTTCTTGGAATGATGCAGCAGATAAGAATGAATCAGTCTCTAAACTTGCTTTAGTAATACCAAGAAGTACTGGCTTACCTAAAGCAGGAGTTTTACCTTCAAGAATTAAATTTTTATTAGTATCAGCAAAATGATTAATATTTACCATAGTTCCAGGTAAGTATAGTGAATCACCACTAGATATTATTTTAATTTTAGAAATCATACGTTTAGCTATAATTTCAACGTGCTTATCAGAAATATCAACACCTTGAGAACGATATACTTTTTGAATTTCAAGTAATATATATTGTTGTACTGTAATTGGGTCAGTAACTATCAATAATTCTTTTGGATTAATTGCACCAAATGTAAGTTTAGTTCCAGCTGATACTTCATCATTAACTTCAACAGCAAGTTTAGCACCATAGTTAGTAGTATGAGTTTTAGCCTCAGCATTATTAACTACAGTTATATGATATTTACCATTATCTTCTTCTATTTTAGTAACTTTACCATTTATTTCTGATATAGTTGCTTTACCTTTAGGATTACGTGATTCAAACAACTCTTGAACACGAGGAAGACCTTGGGTGATATCATCTCCTGCAACACCACCTGAGTTAATTGTACGCATTGTAAGCTGTGTACCTGGCTCACCAATAGATTGAGCAGCCATAATACCTACAGCTTCACCAACCTCAACAAGTGAACCTGTTGCTAAATTACGTCCATAACATTTACAACATACTCCATGTTCTGTTTTACATGTTAAAACTGTCCTAATAGGTACTTTAGTAATTCCAGCATTAATAATTTTTTCTGCTATTTGCTCAGTTATATATGTATTTTTTTCAACTATAACTTCTTTAGTTTCAGGATTAATGACATTTTTAGATGTAAATCTACCAATAATTCTATCTAATAATCCTTCTACTACAGTACCATCTTTATCATCAATAAAGCTTTCAACAAGTACACCTTCTGAAGTACCACAATCATCTTCTTTAACAATCATATCTTGTGATACATCTACAAGTCTTCTTGTTAAATATCCAGCATCTGCTGTTTTTAATGCTGTATCAACAGCACCTTTTCTAGCACCATGTGTTGCTAAGAAGAACTCTGTAACATTCGCACCTTCTGTAAATGAAGATGTAATTGGAATTTCTACAGCTTCACCAGTTGGTTTCATCATAAGTCCACGCATACCAGCCATTTGGTTGTAGTTAGACATATTACCACGAGCGCCTGAATCAATCATCATAGAAATAGAATTTTCTTTATGAGTTTTAATAAATCCTTCAAGTTCTTTAGCTATTTTATTTTTAGCATCATTCCATGATTCAACTACTTTATCATATCTTTCTTTTTCAGTAATTAAACCTCGACGGAATTGTTTATTTATTAAATCAACTCTATCAGAAGCTTCTTTAAGTACTTCTT
>CAQHJP010000082.1 GCA_948801035.1 uncultured Bacilli bacterium | reverse complement strand
ATCTTGAATATAAAGAAAGATTGTTTTATCTCCAATTATTCTTCCATATCCAATAATTTTATTCTCATCATAAATACTTACTGAAAATAAAGTATTATTCAATGCTTCCTCTACAACTTTAGCATCTCTAGTACCCCAACCAACTTTGTCTGTTAAATAATTAAAATCATCAACTGATATTTTATTCTCATCAATTCTTATCATTATCATTTTCCTCCAATTTTATAATTTTTTCATTACTTCAATATTTCTATTGAAGTAACCATTTTTATAGTAAAACTTTTGAGCTTTTTCATTATAAGCAAAAATATCAATCAAAACGCCTTGACATCCAACATCTTTGAAATAACTTTCCATTTTGTTTAATAATTGTTTACCAATACCATTTGAACGACAGTTTTTTGATACAATTAACTCGGTCACACGGCCTCTTTTAGGAGCACAAAAATCATAAGTTTTTTCATTTTCATTATTTATTAGTCCAACAATTAAGCCAATAACTTTTTCTTTTTCTATTGCTAGAAATATTTTTCCTTCATATTTGTTTACTTCATCCATAGTTTTTTCAAAGTATGTATCTCTATATTCATCAGTTAAAATATTATATTTTTCTTTGTCTATTTTTACAATATGTTCTTGAAGTTCAACAAGTAAATCTTTAATATCTTTATCATACTGACTAGAATAATTTATTATTTTCATAAGTACCACCTAATTTAATTATACTACATTTTTTATTTTTTTCCTGTTTAATACTGAATTATTATAAAAAAAATTGTATAATAGTACTTCAAAGAGGTGATATTGTGGATAATTCAACTGAAGCTTCTTCTTCAATATTCGGTTGGCAATTTCAGATTAGTGCTAGTATATATTTAATGATTAAATATTTTGGAAGATTTGAAAAAATGAAACTTGAAAGTAAAGAGGAAGATATTGAAATTACATTAGAGAATAACAAAAAAATATATGCACAAGCAAAATCCAAACAAAGACCATTAGATGGTAATGATGGACATTCGACAAAACTAAATGAAGCATTAAGAACCTTATCGAGTAAAAGAAAACAAGATGCAGAAAAGTTATACTATGTTAACAATTTAGAACCAAATCCATTGAACTCTGGAACAAATGAATTTAATGATCTAACAATTTTAGATTATTATGATTTAACACAAGAATCTAAACAAAAGATAGATAATCAATTACATAACCTTAATGTATCTGATTTTGATAAAAATAAATTTTCTATACTAAAAATACCTTATTATGGAAATGATAAGACTCAAAGACAAAAATATATAGATAAACAGGTTGCTCAATTTCTAATAAGTTTAAACTACTCAGAAAATTTTAGTAAAAATTTAGTTGAAATATGGGAATCTGAATTTTTACATAATGCCACTATTCCTAATAATGAAGTATACATTAAAAAGGATGATGTTATTTGGACAATGGTTGTTTTAAAATTAAAAAATGAAAAGTCAATTGATTATAACAAAGATTATGGTGTTGATGAGGAACAGTTTTATATGGCAGTAGAAAAATATGAAAAAATTATAAACTATAAAGAAGGAAATTTTTCTATGGTAAATAAAATTACATACTTACATGACAATTATATAAAACAAAATACTGATAAATTAATTATGGATTTTATAAATGATAATATAAATGAGTTATTCGAAATAATTTTTGATAAATCCGCTAATAATGAAACTGATTTGATTGAGATAACATGTACGAAAATAATTACTAGATTAATTCTTTTAAGAAAACAAATGTTTAAAAATATTGTTAAGGGGGCTAATAGTTATGGTGATTAATTACATAGATATAGTTAACGGATTCGAAGCAAAAAGGTTTAACTTTGATAGTGGCTTTAATGAGATATACAGCAAAGAAAATTCTCGTGGAAAATCAACTCTATTGAGAATTTTACTCCATTCATTGGGTTATCAAATACCAGCTACAACAGGCTTTAAAAATTTTGACAAACTCGTAACAAAAACTGAAATAACAAGAGATAACAAAAATATTATTATAGAACGCTCTGGACCAAACATAAAATTAACAATAGATAATCAAAATTTTAATTATATTGTTCCAACTGAATTAAGTGAACTACATTCTATGATTTATGGTATAGATGATGCTTTAATTTTAGATAATCTTCTAGCTACTTACTATATCGATCAAGATAAAGGATGGACCTTATTAAATCGTGGAAAAATTATAGGTAATAATAGATTTAATATAGAAGATTTTATTACTGGATTATCCGAAAAGGATGTTTCAAATATTTATCTTCAAATTGAACAAACAGAAACTGAGTTAAAAAAATATAAATTTTTATTAGAAACAGCTAAATATAAAAAAGATTTAGAGCATAATGATAATTTTGTCCAAACCACAACAGAGGAACTAAAAAAATTACAAAAAGATAAAACTTTGTTGTTATATCAAAAAAATGATATTGAAAAAAGTATTAAAGATGTTGAAAAGATTATTGAAACTAATTCTGGTTTTATAAATTGGATTGAAAAAATGCAGTTATCAATTAAAACAGAAAATGGAAATCCGATTAAAATTACACGAAATAATATCTTAAATTATGAAGATAATCAAACATATCTTGTTGCAAGAAAAAGAAGTTTAAGTCTTGAACTAACTAAAGTAAACAATCAAATCTTAAGAATAGAAAAAAAATTGGAGGATCACAATACACTATTTGATATAAGAAGTATTGCTGATGAAATGGACGAAACAATAAGAAATATGAATATAGATTACCATAAAATAAATTCAATCGTTAATGAACTCGCAAAAAAGAAAAAAGATTTAAAGAAACAACTCGATGAAATATTTGCTAGTAATAACCATTTTCTTGAAGATATTTTTAACGATGTTAAAAAATATTCAAAAATATTTGGAATTGACAATAGAATACCTAATGATATTAAATTTATATTAACTAGAAAATTGAAAGGCTTTAGTGGCAAAGTATTGAATCAATTAACTTTCTCATTTAAATTAGCATATATTAACCAAATAAAGAAAAAATACAACTTAAACCTTCCAATTATAATAGATTCACTAAAAAATGGTGAATTAACAGATTTAGCTACTGATGATATGTTAAAGGTTTTACAAGAAGATTTTTCTAAACATCAAATAATTATAGCTAGTGTTTATAAATATGATATATGCAAAAATTTAATTATAATTAAAAATTATTTATTAGAGGAATAGTTTTTGTATTGAAATAGGTAGGATAAAATAGTATAATCTATTTAACGAGTGAGGGATATTTTTTAAGATTTTAGGTTTAAAACCCTATTATCATCTGCTCCATAAGGTAAAATAGTCGCACCAATGTGACGTTAATGATTAAATCAATCTGAAAAGATTGATTTTTTTGTGCGTTATTGCAAAGAAAGGTGTGATGTGATATGATTAAAATAATTAAAAAGAAAATCAATATGAGTGATGAACTCAAAGCCAAAATTAATTGGTCTTGCAAATTTAATAACAGACCCTACCAGATTATTGAGGGTCACCTAAGAATTGTGGAACATACAAATCTAGCGTATGTTGAGCCACACAAAGTAATTATTGGAGATACACTATATTTATTCTTCAATGAACAAAAACATTTTTATATTGGGAATTTAAAGAAGAAAATCCCTATTGCTGATTTATCAGACTACATAGCAAGGCATTAATTAATTGAGAGTTTATATACTCCCATAATATTGATTTATTTTGTCGTGTAAATAATCAATATAAAGTATAAGGTGTCTTGTTATGTGACACCTTTTTTGGTGCCTTTCATTAAAGAAAAGGAGGAAAGATTATGAATAATGAAAGGATGATTGCAGCCGTTTATATTCGTGTCAGCACAGAAGATCAGGCACGAGAAGGATTTTCTTTAGGAG
>CAQHJP010000081.1 GCA_948801035.1 uncultured Bacilli bacterium | reverse complement strand
ACTAATAATAAAAGTAAATATGGTGCTAATGCAATACTGGGAATATCTGCAGCAGCCTTAAAAGCAGCAGCAAACGCAAAAAATATACCTTTATATAAATATCTTGGTGGTACTACTTTGCCTAGATGTATGATGAATATATTAAATGGTGGTATGCATGCAGATAATAAATTAGATTTTCAAGAATTTATGATTATACCTATAAAGGATACAATTAAAGAAAGAATTAGAGTAGGAGCAGAGGTATTTCATAATTTAAAACTTGTACTTAAAGAAAATAATTTATCTACATCTGTAGGTGATGAGGGTGGCTTTGCGCCTAATTTAAGCACTAATAGTGAAGCATTTGATTATATAATAAAAGCTATTATTAAAGCAGGTTATACTCCAGGTGAGGATGTGTTTTTAGGTATTGATGTTGCGGCATCAGAATTTTATAAAGATGGGAAATATGAACTTATTGGTGAAAATTTAAGTTTAACAACTAATGAACTTATAGAGTATTATAAGAATTTAATAGAAAAATATCCTATTATTTCTATAGAAGATCCATTTGATGAAGAAGATTATTTTGGTTTTAGTGAACTTACTAAATCTACTAATATACAAATAGTAGGTGATGATTTATTTACAACTAATAAAGAGTATTTAAAAAAAGGTATAGAGTTAAAAGCAGGTAATGCTATATTAATTAAAATAAATCAAATAGGAACAATTACTGAGACAATTGATACAATAAATATGGCTAGATCTGCAGGATTTAATACTATAATTTCTCATAGAAGTGGTGAGACTGAAGATACTATAATTGCTGATTTAGCTGTAGGACTTAATTTAGGCCAAATAAAAACAGGATCTTTATCTAGAACAGATAGAACTTGTAAATATAATCAGTTAATTAGAATAGAAGAATTATTAGAAAATAATATTTGATAAAACATATAAGTATATATGTTTTATTTTTTATACAAATATGGTATAATTATTTTATCGTAGAAGGTGAATGTATGGCAAAGAAGAAAACTAGAAAAGAAACTAAAAAAGAGTTTAGTGGAAAATTAGAAATATATGGAATACTTTTAATATTAGTGGCTATAATAGGCTGCTGTAAATTTAGGCCTGCATCTGATATAATAAATGGTTTTTCAGGCTTTTTAGTAGGAGTTTTATGGGCGTTTTTTTTAGTGATAGTGGGATTTATTGGATCATACATGATAGTAAAAAGAAAAAAACCAGATTTATTAACTGTTAAATTAATAGGGCTTTATATAATGGTAATTGGTTTTTTATCATTATTTCATTTAGGTTATTTTAAGGGTATAGAAAATCCTAATATTAATAATGTAATGGAAGCAACATTTAATAATTTAAATAATTTTATAGATGGCTCATCTGATATACAAGGCGGTGGCATGATAGGTGCAGTAGTAAGTTCTTGTTTAGTTGGACTACTTACACTTAGAGGTGCTATGGTTGTTTCTATTGTTATTATAATATGTGGTTTTATAATGACTACAGGTTTAAGTATATATGATTTAGTGGTAATGTTAAATAAATCTGTTAAAAATACGGTTAAGAAAACGCATGAATTATCTAGAGAAATAAAGCAAAAAGATATAATTAAAAAAATTGAACATGAATATGAAAATGATAATGTTGTAATTTCAAAATCTGATGATGATTATGATAAACAAGTAGATGAAAGACCAGTATATAAAAAAGAGGAAGCAACTTTGGATATAGAAACTATTGAACTTGAAGAAATAGAAAATTCCAATTCTTATGAAGTAACTAGACCTTATGTTTTACCTAAAACTGAAATATTATCTAAGTCTGTTAAAGTTAATACTAAAGAAAATCAAGAAGTTATAAAAGATACTGTATCAGTATTACAAGAAGTTTTTAGAGATTTTCAAATTGATGCAAGAGTAGTTGCTGTAAATATAGGACCTGCTGTAACACAATATGAACTTGAAATAAAAGCAGGTACTAAATTAAGTAAAGTAATATCTTTAGATAAAGAAATAGCTCTTGCTTTAGCTGCAAAAAGTGTAAACATTCAAGCTCCAATACCTGGCAAAAAAACGATAGGAATAGATTTACCAAATAGAAAAGTTTCACCAGTAGGTGTTAAAGAGTTACTTGAAAGCGTGCCTGCATCACTTAAAGATTCTAAGTTACTTGTTACATTAGGTAAAGATATTATGGGTAAACCTACATACTGTGAAATTAATAAAACACCCCATCTTTTAGTAGCAGGTTCTACTGGTTCAGGTAAATCAGTATGCATAAATAGTATGCTTGTATCAATACTTATGCGTACGAAACCAGATGAAGTAAAATTAGTATTAGTTGATCCTAAAAAAGTAGAATTATCTATTTATAATGGAGTACCTCATTTACTAATACCAGTTGTAACTGATCCTAAAAAAGCTAATATAGCACTTAAAAAAATAGTACAAGAAATGGAAAATAGGTATGACCTATTTGAAGCAAGTGGTACTAAAAATATAGCTGGATATAATGCTTATTTAGAAAAAAAACATGGAAGTAATTATAAAAAACTTCCTTATATAGTAGTCATAATAGATGAGCTTGCTGATTTAATGTTAGTAGCTGCTAAAGAAGTAGAAGAATCTATTATGCGTATTACTCAAATGGCTCGTGCTGCTGGAATTCATTTGATTGTTGCAACTCAAAGACCATCTACAGATGTAATTACAGGTGTAGTTAAAGCGAATATTCCATCTCGTATTTCATTTGCAGTTTCATCTTCTATTGATTCTAGAACAATTTTAGATGCTACTGGAGCTGAAAAATTATTAGGTAAAGGTGATATGTTATTTTTGCCACAAGGAGAAAGCATTCCTGTTAGGGTACAAGGAACTTTTATATCAGATGATGATATTAAAAGAGTTGTTGATTATACTATTTCACAACAAAAAGCTAAATATGATACAACTTTTAGCTTAGCAGAAGAAGATAGGGGAGCTACAACTGGTGTTTCAAATGAAGCGGATGAAGAGCCTTTATATAATGATATTGTTGATTTTGTAATACAATCACAAAAAGCTTCAGCTTCACTTTTACAACGTAGATTTAAAATAGGTTATAATAGAGCAGCAAGAGCAATTGATCTACTTGAAGAACGTGGAGTAGTTGGACCAAATAATGGATCAAAACCTAGAGAAGTTTTATATAAACCAGATAGTGAATAATTATGACACTACTTGTTAAATTAATATATACAAAATAAAAGAAGTTAAAAAACTTCTTTTTATATTTTTCTATAAAGTCCAATAGCTTTTCCTAATATGGTTACGTTATCCATAATAAAAGGTTCCATTGTGTCATTTTCGGGTTGTAATCTAAAATGATCTTTTTCTTTATAAAATGTTTTAAGTGTTACTTCACCTTCATCAGTCATAGCAACCACAATTTCACCATTATTAGCTGTATTCTTTCTTTCTACTATAACAATATCACCATCAAGTATTCCTGCATTTATCATAGACTCTCCATCTACAAGTAATGTAAATACATCTTTATTATTTGGAATTAAGTAAGCAGGTAATGAAAAATATTCATTAGGCACTTCTATTGCCTCAATAGGATTTCCTGCAGTTATTTTTCCAAGTAGTGGTACATCAACAATTAATTCATTTTTATTTTCATATTCATTTTTTACAAGTATTTCAATAGTTCTGTTTTTGCTTTCCTCTTTTTTAATATAACCTTTTTTTTCTAGATTATTTAAATGTACTTGTACTGTTGCAGTACTATTTAAATCCATTTCCTTACATAGTTCACGTACAGTTGGCGCAAAACCATGATTTACTACATATTGTTTGATTTTATCTAAAAGCTTTTCTTGTTGGGAAGTTAGTTTTTCCATATATTCACTCCTTTTAACATCCTATTTACATTCTAACACACAATATTATGTTTGTCAAACAAATTTTCGATTTTATAGTTGACAACGAATAAATGTTCGTG
>CAQHJP010000080.1 GCA_948801035.1 uncultured Bacilli bacterium | reverse complement strand
ATTATTGATCGTGAAACTTTTAATAAAGTACAAGAAGAATTTAAAATAAGAGATGTTAGAATGGATATGTCTGGTAATAATCAAGGTAATTTAGGATTGTTCTCAGGATTTCTAAAATGTAATGATTGTTATAGGGGGATGGTAAAGTATAAATCAAATAGTAAAACCTATGAAGCAGAACATGGTCATAAAAAAGAAATATTCTATTGCAGTACCTATTCTAGAAAATCACACAGTTTATGTACTAAACATTTTATAGAGTATGATCTATTAGAAAACTTAGTTTTTAATGCAATAAAAAATCAAATAGAATTAGTAATTGATATGGATAATGCAATTAAAGAAATATCTAAAAGTAAGAGTACTAATGTTGAAAGAGAAATGTTAGAAGCTAATATAAATAAAGCAGAATTAGAATTAAATAAATTAAAAAAGCTTAAAAGGATATGTTATGATGATTGGAAAATGGATATCATTACTGAAGAAGAATATAATGATTATTCAAATGATTATACTAACGAAATTTTACTTTTAACAGAAAAAATAGAAAAAATGAATTCTGAATTATGTACTTTAGATATAACTAAAGATAAAAATAATACATGGATAGAAGAATTTAAAAAAGAAAGAAATATTAGTAAATTATCAAGAAAGACATTAATAAGCTTAGTCAAAAATATTTATATAAAAGAAAATAATAATATTAAAATAGAATTTAAATATGAAGATGAATTTAATAAAACAATTGAGTATATAAAAAATAATGAGGTTATGATATAATTATTTTGGAGAGGTAATATTTATGAATGAAGCAGTTTGCATAAATGGTATCCACCTGGGTGGTTTTGGAGGAGTTTTAAAAAATCAATCAATTGGAATTGCTAGTTCTAATGGTAAAGCTTATATTCATACGGCTGGTAAAACAAAAAAAGCAAATGAACTATGGGATAATTTACCAGAACAAAATGATTTTTTAGAAAGTATGGCAGAAGCTGCTAAAGCAGTACATGATTATATGAATGGTAAAATTTTATATATTGATGTTATGAATAATTTATCTGTAGATTGTGATTGTAATGCAAGCCCAGAAGATCCATGTATGAAGGATATTGGTATTTTAGCATCAACCGATCCAGTAGCACTAGATCAAGCTTGTATTGATAAAATTTGGGCTTCAACTGATAAAGGCAAAGATCATTTTATAAAAAGAGTAGAAAGACAAAATGGACGCCATATCTTACCTTATGCTGAAGAAATAGGATTAGGAAATAGAGAATACGAATTAATTGAATTATAAAAAATGTATAATCAAATAATTATACATTTTTTTATTCAGATTCTTTTTTATAAAGATTTTTATATATTTCTGAATTTTTTATCAATTCTTTATGAGAACCAGCTGCTGCTACTTTGCCTTTATCAATAACATAAATAATATCTGCATCTATGATAGTTGATAAGCGATGAGCAATAATTAATATTGTGTGATTTTTAACTAAATTATCAATAACTTTTTTAATATATTCTTGAGATTCATTATCCAAAGCAGAAGTAGCTTCATCAAATAAAATTATTTTACTTTCTTTAGCTAAAGCTCTTGCAATTGATAATCTTTGTTTTTGACCTCCAGATAAATTAACGCCTCCTTCACCAAGAATAGTATCGTATTTATCCGGAAGATTCATAATATATTCATCAATATAGGCCATTTTACAAAATTTACGAATGTCATCTAATTTTAAATTTTTATTAATAATTAAGAAGTTATCTTTAATACTGCGATTAAATATAAATGGTTCTTGTCTTATAACTGAAATACATTTTCTTAAAGAATCTTCATTTAAATCTTGAATATTAATATCATCAATAGAAACTATACCATTATTAGCGTCAAAAATACGTGTTAATAAATTAAAGATGGTTGATTTACCTTGACCACTTTTCCCAACTATTCCAATTTTTTTATTAGGAATAAATTTAATATTAAAATTATCTAATATTTTATCTTCATTTGGATAACTAAATGAAACATTTTCAAATTTAATTATACCTTTACATTTATTTATTTCTTTAGTTCCAAAAGCAACATCAGAATATAATTTATTTTCTAAAATTTCATTAATTCTATTAATAGCCACAGATACTTTATTATATATTCTTGTAAATGATGTTATACTTTCTATAATCCATGTAAAACGATAAATATAATAAGTCATAGCTATAAAGAAAGTTAATGTTGTTTTATTATAGTATAATAAAATAGCACAGGTAATGAATACGCCAACTTCCAGTAGAGCTTTTAAAATAATAGAAATAATATCATATTTTTTATATAAATTTATTTCTTCATAAGATTTACTTAACATTTTTTTAATTAAAGTTTGTAAGTTAAAAAATAAAGATTTTTTAATACCTAAAGTTTTAATTTCTCTAATTCCTCGTATTGATTCAGTAACATAAGAAGTATATTCATCATTTAATCCTTTTATTTCTTTATGAGCTTTTTTAAGTTTAGGATTATAATATTTAACAATAATAGAATATATAATAATGAATGTAATTATTTCTAAACCAACAATATATGAATTAAAAAATATATATATTAAAATTACAAAAGAAGAAATTAATCTAGAAACAATATTTAATAACTCTTCAAATGAATTAACAATTGTTTCAGTATCATTAGTGATTCGGTTAATTAACTCTCCACTAGATTTTTCTTCATAAGCGTAAGATGGTAGTGATAAAGCTTTTTGATAAGTTTTAAATCCTATTTTTCTAGAAATATCACTTTCAACTTTTGATAGAGTAGTCATTGCTACTTTTTCTATAACTCCAAATATGATTTCAGATATTAAATAAATTATTAAAAAAGTAATTGCTAATTTTAAGTTTAGATTAGTAATTGCTTCTATAGAAGCACCATTTAGATATCCAACTAAAATATATGAAAGACTACTTAGAAGTACTGCAATTGATGATAAAACAATTCGTAATTTGTATTGCTTTATTAATTCTGTTAGTGTCTTAAATTCTTTCAATTTCTTCACAAAAATCACCTCATATTATCATAACATATGTTTGTTTTTTTGTAAATTAATATTTGAATATTTAAAATATAATAAAATTATGATATACTTATTAAAATAAATATTGGTTAAGAGGTTTATTATGAATAAAGAACAGTTTGATAAAGAAAATATTTTTGGCCTAGGAATCCAAATGATAAATTTTCAGAGTATTTTATTGGATCTTCTTTTTTAAATCCACTTACAAATCCTTTAGAATGTCCGTTATTTTTAGCAAATGTGACTTTTGAACCAGGATGTAGAAATAATTGGCATATTCATCATGCTAAAAGTGGTGGAGGGCAATTATTAATTTGTACTGCTGGTAGTGGTTGGTATCAAGAAGAAGGAAAAGATGCAGTAATTTTAGAACCAGACACCATTATCACAATTCTCGCTAATGTAAAACATTGGCATGGTGCTAAAAAAGATTCTTGGTTTAGCCATATAGCGGTTGAAGTGCCTGGAGAAGATACAGAAAATGTTTGGTTAGATCCAGTATCAGATGAAGAATATGATAAGTTAGGAGAATAAGCAATGTTATCTAGTGAAACTCAAGAAAAATTAATGAAAATAGTAATGGAAGAAGTTGATGTAGCTATAGAAGAAGGTAACTTTCCTTTTGCTGCTATATTAATAGATGAGGATGGAAATATAATTGAAAAGGCGCATAATACTGCAAAAACTATGTGTAATCCAACGTCACATGCGGAAATTAATTTGATTTCAAAAGCTTGTCAAAAATTAAATACAAGAGATTTGTCAATGTATTCTTTGATGTCAAATGCATGGAGTTGTAGTATGTGTATGTCAGCTAGTATAAAGGCTAAAATACAAAAATTCTTTTTTGGTGCTCCTAGTGAAGGTGATATGAATCCGAATGTAACAATTTTTGATATTGAAGAGAAGACATCTGGTAATTTAAGCATAACA
>CAQHJP010000079.1 GCA_948801035.1 uncultured Bacilli bacterium | reverse complement strand
AAGAACTTAAAGAATTATTACTTAAAAATAATTTTGTTTTAGATAAAATGGATAATAAATTAATATTTGAAGAATTAATTAATAATAATAAAGATATGTACTATGAAAAATTTATAGATTTATGTACTAATTTTATTAGTAAATTAAAAATAAAGAGTATAGATATAGATGATATAAAATGCAAAACAGAAAAAGATATGATTTTTAAAAAATTTATAAAAAATGTATATGAATATTATCAATCTTATTTAAATAAAAATAAATTGCTTGATTTTGAAGATATTATAAATAAAGCAACAGAAAAAGCAACTAGTACTAAATATAAATACATTATAGTAGATGAGTATCAAGATATTTCAAAACAAAGATTTGATTTAATAAAAAAAATAAGTGATATATCCAATGCTAAAATAACTGTTGTTGGAGATGATTTTCAAAGTATATATGCATTTAGTGGTAGTAATATAGACCTATTTACTAGTTTTTGTAATATGGTTGGTTATAGTTGTAAAAATGTAATACCTACAACTTATAGAAATAGTCAGAATTTGATTAATGTAGCTGGTAAATTTGTTATGCAAAATAAAAATCAAATTAAGAAAAAATTAATTTCTTTTAAGAAACTAAAAAATCCTGTTATAATTGTTTACTATAAAGATAAGGTAAAGCAGTTAAATGATATTATTAATAAAATAATAATCGAATTTGGATATAATAAAAATATACTAATAACAGCAAGGTATAACTTTACTATAAATAATTATTTAGGTGATTATTTTTATAAAGAAGGTGAAAAAATAATAAGTAAATTTTATCCTAAAGCTGATATTACTTTTTTATCAGTGCATGCATCTAAAGGTTTAGGATTTGATAATGTAATAATACTTGATGTAAATAATTCTATTTATGGTTTTCCATCAAAAATAGATAATGACTCTATTATGAAATTAATAGATAATGATATAAATTATATTAATGAAGAAAGAAGATTATTTTATGTAGCACTTACTAGAACAAAAAACAGAGTATATATACTATCAGATAAATTTAATAAATCAACTTTTTTAAAAGAATTAGAAACATATGATGATGTTGTTATTATTAAATAATATGTTATAATAACTAAAGAAGGTGATTTATGAAAACTCTTATAATGATATCTAATTTAAATCAAATTAATTTAAATGTTGATGGTGTTATAATAGGACTAAAATCTTTATCAGTTAATATGCCAGCTTATTTTGATATAGATGATTTAAAAAATATAAAAAAAGAAATATTTGTTATGATAAATAAAAATATGCATAATAGCGATTTAGATTACTTAAAAGATATATTAATTAAGTTAAATGATTATAATATTAAGGGTGTAATATTTTATGATTTAGCAGTCCTAAATATAGGTAGAAGTTTAAATTTAAATTATGATTTAGTATGGGGTAGTGAACATGCAACTGTTAACTATAATACAATAAATACCTATAGTAAATGGTGTAATTATGCATATGTTTCAAATGATATTACTTTAAAAGATATGATAGAAATTAAAAAAAATACTAACATTAAATTAATGGTAACACTTTTTGGATATTTGCCTATATTTGTATCTAAAAGGCATTTAGTTAAAAATTATTTAAATACTTTTAATATAAATGATTTAAGCAAAATTAATTATATGTGGGATAAAGAAAATACATATCCATTAATTGATTCAGATTATACTTTAGTTTATACAAATTTTATTTTAAATGGACTTAAAGAAAAACTTAAACTTGATTATGACTATATAGTTCTTAATAGTTTTATGATTGAAGATACTTTATTTTCTAAAGTAGTTGATATATTTAATAATGTAAATATCAAAAATCAAGATGAACTTGATGATGTTTTAAATTCTATGTTTAATAATTTAGGAAAGGGTTTCTTTTATAAAGATACAATATATAAGGTGAAATAATGACAGAATTACTTGCTCCAGCTGGAGATTTAGAAAGACTTAAAATAGCGCTTTTATATGGTGCAGATGCTGTTTATATAGGTGGACTTGCATTTGGTCTTAGAGCCAATGCAATAAATTTTAATGAAGAAGATATGAAAAGTGCTATAGAGTATGCACATAAACTTAATAAAAAAGTGTATGTTACAGTAAATATATTACTACATAATAAAGAGTCTAATTTATTAATAAATTATTTAAAAAAATTAGAAGAATTGAAAGTAGATGCAATTATAGCATCAGATTTATATGTTATAACTCAAGCTTTAGAAAAAACAAATTTGGAAGTACACGTTTCAACTCAAGCATCTACAACAAATGTTGAAACTGTAAAATTTTATAAAGAATTAGGTGTTAAAAGAATAGTTCTTGCAAGAGAACTTAATAAAGATGAAATTAATCAGATACAAAAAATAGGACTTGATATAGAAATATTTATTCATGGTGCTATGTGTGCTGGCTATTCAGGTAGATGTGTGCTTTCTAATTATTTAACTTTAAGAGATGCTAATAGAGGTGGTTGTAGTCAAATATGTAGATGGGATTTTGACTTACTTGATGAGGATAAAAATATAATAACTAAAGATAAGAATTTTACATTTTGCACAAAGGATTTATCACTTATAAATAGCATATATGATATATGTAAAATGGGTATTAATTCTCTTAAAATAGAAGGAAGAATGCGATCAACTTATTACATTGCAACAGTTGTATCATGCTATAGAAAAATAATTGATTCATATTATAATAATTGCAAAATAGATTTAAAACATGTAAAAAAAGTACTTGATAGAGTTGCAAATCGTGAAAGTATAGTACAATTTTTTGATGGAAATTATGGCAAAGATTGTAATTACTATAACAATAGAGAAGAAATTTCAAATCAAGATTTTTTAGGTGAGGTAATTTCTTATGATGAAAAAACTAATTTAGTTAAAATACAACAAAGAAATTATTTTAAAAAAGGAGATTATGTTGAATTTTTTGGTCCTAATAAAACAATAAAATATCAAATAAATGAAATATTTGATGAAGATATGAATATTATAGATGTAGTAAATCATCCAAAACAAATAGTTTATTTAAAAATAGATGAAGAAGTTCTTCCTCATGATTTTATGAGAATTGATATTGACAAAATATAAAAAATATAGTATCATTTTTTGGAAAATAAATTAAGAAAGAGGTAAATTATGTCAAATAATAAAGACGTATTTGTAACAGAAAAAGGTCTAGAAGAAATGAAAGAAGAGTTAGACCACTTAAAAAACGTAAAGCGTCCTGAAGTTATAACAGCTTTAAAAGAAGCTAGATTATTAGGAGATTTATCTGAAAATGCAGAATATGATGCTGCAAGAGCAGAGCAAACAGTTGTAGAAAGTAAAATAAAAGAACTAGAAGTATTAATTGAAAATGCTAAAGTTATAAAAGAAGGTTCTAAAGATAAAGTAACTATTGGATGTAGTGTTAAAATAGAATATGTTTCAGATAAAGAAGTATGCGAGTATACTATAGTAGGAAGCAAAGAAGCAGATCCATTTGAAAATAAAATATCAAATGAATCACCACTTGCTAAAGCTATTATTGGTAAAAAGGCAAATGATTTAGTTTCTGTTGATAGTCCTAATGGAAGATATGACGTTAAAATAATAGAAATTTTTTAAAAGAACTATAAAGTTCTTTTTAGCTTGAAAAAAAATTTTAAATAGTATATACTATACTTATCGAACTTTTGAGAGGAGAATTATATGGAAAAAGAAGTTATAATTAAAATAGATGGTGAGAATTGGACAAATGCTTTAGATGCAGCTTTTAAAAAATTAAATAAAACAGCTAAGATAGATGGATTTCGTCCAGGTAAAGCACCTAAAGAAATTTTTGTAAAAAAATATGGAATGTCATCACTTTATATGGAAGCTGCAGAAGCATCTTTAGATAAAGCATATGAAAAAATGGCTGTAGAATGTAAGGATGATAAGATTGTCGCTCAACCTGATATTTCTGTTAGTGCAGTTTGCGATGATTATGTTGAATTTAAATTTATGTTAACTTTAAGACCAACAGTAGAACTTGGTAAATACACAGGACTTAAAGTAAAAAAA
>CAQHJP010000078.1:589-4146 GCA_948801035.1 uncultured Bacilli bacterium | reverse complement strand
GAATGTCATGAACACTTATAAATAAAGGTTATATAACATTTAAAAATTTATAAAAAGATAATTAAAAAAACACAATGTTTTTTATTAAATAATATATTATTATCTTTTATTTTATATTAAAATATAGTATAATTAAAAGTATGAGATATGTTTATAATGATAAAGTATATGAAGTATTAATTGAAAGAAAAAATAATAAAAATACATACATTAGATTAAAAAATGACTCTATAGTTGTTACAACATCTTATTTTGTCAGTGATAAAATGGTTAAAGATATACTTGATAAAAATAGTTCTTTTTTAAGCAAAGCTATAAAACACGAGGAAATTAAAAAATTAAAAGATGAAAATTTTTACTATTTAGGTAAGATGTATAATGTGATAATTGCTCCTTTTAATTCTATAAATACAAGTGATTGTAATATTTATGTTAAAGAAATTAAAGTTTTAAATAAATGGATTAAAAAGCAAACATTTACTATTTTTAGTGAAAGATTAAATTATTGGGTAAGTGTATTTACAGAAAATATTCCAAAACCTAACTTAAAAATTAGAAAAATGACGAGTCGTTGGGGTGTATGTAATAGGAAAAATAATAATGTTACTTTAAATAGTGAATTAATAAAATATGATATTAAACAAATTGATTATGTAATAATTCATGAATTATCTCATTTTGTACATTTTAATCATTCAAAAGAGTTTTGGAATACAGTTTCTAAATATTGCAATGATTATAAATTACAAAGAAAAATACTTAAGGACAATTAAAGACAAAATATTTATAATTTATATTTTAAAATATAAATTGGTGATAATATGTTAGTTAAAATATTCGATGAATCTCATGAAAAAGATTTAGAAGAATCTGTAAATGAATTTATAAAAGATAAAGATGTTATTGATATAAAATATCAAGTAGCTATAAATGTATCAGGAGAAGAGCAATTATATTGCTTTTCAGCTATGATTTTATACGGGAAGTGAAGTTATGAAGAAAAATAGTTTTATAGAAGGAGCTATGATATCTACTATTGGTATTGTACTTTGTAAAATAATTGGGATATTATATGTAATTCCTTTTAGAGCTATAATAGGTACTAAGGGAGCTATATTATATAGTTATGCATATACGATTTATGCAGTTTTTGCGTCACTATCTTCTACTGGTATTCCAAGTGCTATGGCAAAAGCTGTATCTGAATATAATACGTTAGGATATTATAATTCACAAGAGCGAGCTTATAAAATAGGAAGAAACATTATTGTAGCTCTCGGTATAATAAGTTTTATAATTTTATTTACATTTGCTCCACAAATATCATATATGATAATTGGTTCTTTAGAAGGTGGCAATACACTTAGTGATATAACACTTGTAATTAGAGTTATTTCAACAGCGCTTTTATTTATACCAATATTAAGTATAAATAAAGGATACTTGCAAGGACATAGAATGATGAGTGTCCCAAGTATTGCAAACGTAATAGAACAGTTTGTAAGAGTATTAGTAATAATATTTGGAAGTGTTATAGTTTTAAGATTTTTAAAACTTCCTGTAACTATAGCAGTTGCAGTTGCAACATTTGGAGCAACTATTGGTGCTTTAATTGCATATATATACATTCATAAAAATATTAATAAAAATTCTAAGATACTTAAAAGAGATGCAAAGATAACAAAAGAAGAGACTAAAATAACTGATAAAATGATACTTAAACGTATAGTAATGTATTCACTTCCTTTTATATTAATAGAATTTATAAGATCGATTTATAATACTGTGGATACATTTACTGTTGTAAAAGGTTTAGTTAGTCTAGGATATGATATAAATGTAGCTGAAAATATATTATCAATAATAACTACTTGGGGTTCTAAATTAAATATGATAATTTTATCTGTAACATTTGGTCTTACAATAAGTATAATACCAAATATAGCTAGTAGTGCAGCTTTAAAAAAATATGATGATGTTTCACTTAAAATTAATCAAGCACTAAAAATAATTTTATTTGTAACTCTTCCAATGACTTTAGGAATATATTTTTTATCAGATAGTGTTTGGACAATATTTTATGGATATGATGCATTAAGTGTAAGTGTATTTAGTTTTTATGTATTTCAAACTTTAATCAATTCATTTTTCTACATATTAGTGGATACTACTAATGCACTTAACAATCCTAAAGTAGCTTTAACAGCTTTATTTGGCAGTTTTATACTTAAACTAATTCTAAATATACCAATGATGTATTTTGTTAATATTTTAAATATTGATGCTCATTTTGGTGTTATAATAACTACTATGTTAGTACAGTTTGTAGCAACAATATATTTACTTACAAATTTAAAGAAAAAATTTAATGTTAAATATATAAGTACTTTAAAACCTGCTATAAAAATAGTACTTATTAACATTATAATGTTATTAAGCTTAATGATAATAAGATTATTTATAGGAGTCTTCCCTCATACTAGACTTTATTCTATATTAGAGATAATTTTATATGCTTCTATTGGTATAATTATATACGCATTTTTATCATTTAAAAACAATGTATTTAAAGAAGTATTTGGTAAGGATTTTATAGATAATATTAAGAAAAAATTAAAAAGGTAGGTGTTTTATGACGTATTTAGATTATTCAGCCACTACTATGGTTGATACAGATGTACTTGATACATTTGTAAATGTTACAAAAAAATATATAGCAAATCCAAATTCATTACACAAACTTGGAGTTGAGGCAAAAAATATAATAGATGCTGCAACAGATCAAATAGCAGATTTATTAAATATAAAACCAAGTGAGATTATATATACAAGTGGTGCGTCTGAGGCAAATAATACAGCTATTAAAGGAGTTTGTTCTAAATATAAAAATAGAGGTAAGCATATAATTACAACTTCTTTTGAACATTCTTCTATTTATGGCCCTTTAAATAGTTTACAAAAGGAAGGTTTTATAGTAGATATTGTAGATACTAACTCATTTGGAATAGTAGATATAAATTCTTTAAAAAAATTATTAACGGATGATACTATTTTAGTTAGTATTGGACTTATTAATAGTGAAATAGGTATAATACAACCAATTAATGAAATAGGCAAGTTACTAAAAAATTATCCTAAATGTATATTTCATGTTGATATGACACAAGGGTTAGGTAAAATTGATATAGATTTTACTAATGTTGACCTAGCTAGTTTTACAGCTCATAAAATATATGGAATAAAAGGCATTGGGGCTTTATATAAAAAAGAAGGAATTTCCTTTGATCCACTTATAAATGGTGGAAAGTCTACTACTATTTATAGAAGCGGTACACCATCACCTGCTTTAATAGCATCATTTTCTAAAGCTATTAGGCTTATACTTAAGGATAGAAATTCAAAATATGAAATAGTAAAAAAACTAAATGAAAAATTAAAACAAGAGCTTTTACTAATTGATGATATTTACATTAATAGTAATAATTATTGTATTCCACACATTTTAAATGTTAGCGTTTTAGGCGTTAAACCAGAAACCTTGCAACATGCACTTGAAG
>CAQHJP010000078.1:0-579 GCA_948801035.1 uncultured Bacilli bacterium | reverse complement strand
AATATATATATCAACTCAAACTGCATGTTCAACTTCAAAAGAAAGTAGATCAGTTTATGCACTTACTAATGATATGAATAAAGCATTAAGTTCTATTAGAATTAGTTTGTCACATTTAACTACTACTGGTGATATTGATTATTTTATCAAATGTTTAAAAGAATGTTTGGAAAAGTTAAGAGGTGTAAGTAATGCAAAGAATAGATAAAAATAATTATTATTTAGATATTGCAGAAGAAGTATCAAAAAGAGGAACTTGTTTAAGAAGACTTTTTGGTGCAGTTATAGTTAATAATGATGAGATAATATCAACTGGGTATGTAGGGTCCCCAAGAGGAAGAAAAAATTGTACTGATTTAGGTTTTTGCAAAAGACAACAATTAAATATTCCAAGAGGTGAAAGATATGAAATGTGTAGAAGTGTTCATGCTGAACAAAATGCAATAATTTCATCATCAAGACACGAAATGATTGGTTCAACACTTTATTTAGTAGGCTTAGAATCAGATGGAAAATATGTTTTAAATGCTAATCCATGTATGTTATGTAAAAAAATGATTATTAATGCAGGTATTAAAA
>CAQHJP010000077.1 GCA_948801035.1 uncultured Bacilli bacterium | reverse complement strand
TTTGATTTAATATAACTTAAAGCTATAGTAGCACTTTCCTTAATTATATCTCCTAATGAACCCGTTAATATTAAATTTCCAGTTCCTTTGTAATAATTTACCTCAATAGGTAAAATATCCCCACCATACACAGTATAAGCTAGTCCATTTACAACACCAATTTCATCTTCATATGTATTTTGATTATTATATAACTCTTTTCCCAAATACTTAAAAACACTATCATTATTAATAACTTCATCTATTTTATTATCATTAATAATTGTTTGTGTTAAAATCTTTCTTACAATTTTATCAAGTTGACGATATAACTCTCTTACACCAGCTTCTTTGGTATAATCATTAATAATCTTTTTAATAGCATCATCAGTTATTTTAATAAAAGAATCTTTTAAACCATTATCTTTAAGTACTCTTTTAAATAAATGTTTTTTAACTATATCTACTTTTTCAAAATCTGTATAACCTGATATTTCTATTATTTCTAATCTATCTTTTAGTGGTTCTTTTATATTAGATAAATCATTAGCAGTTAATATAAAAATTGCACTGGATAAATCAAATTCTTCTTCTATATAACTATCAACAAAATTTTTATTTTGTTCTTTGTCTAATATATTTAATAGTACGTTAGATATATCCTTATATGTATTTCCTATTTTATCTACCTCATCTATAAGTATTACAGGGTTCATACTACCTTGTTTTTTTATTTCAGAAATTATTCTTCCAGGATATGCACCAACATAAGTCCTTCTATGTCCTATTAATTCTGCCTCATCTGTCATTCCATTTACAGAAATTTTACAAAATTTCCTATTTAGGCATTCAGCTATAACTTTAGCTAAAGTAGTTTTACCTACGCCAGGTGGACCTACTAAACATAATATAGTGCCTGCTTTCCCATTTGTATTTTTTAAAACAGCTAAATACTCTATTATTCTCGTCTTTACTAAATCTAAACCATAGTGTGAATTATCTAATATTTTTTTTGCACTAGTTAAATTTAGATTATCTTTTGTATATTTATTAAAGGGTAAACTAATTAGTGTATCTATATAATCTTTTACAACACTAACCTCTGGAGAATTAATTGGAAATGACTCATATCTATTTATTTCATTTAATAATTTATTTTTTATTTGCTTACTACATTTTAAATTATATACTTTTCTTTTTAATAAATCTACCTCGTTATCACGAGTTTTACTATCCCCTAATTCTTCTTTTATTAATTTCATTTTTTCTCTTAAAAAGTATTCTTTTTGAGTGGAATCTAGTTCTTTTTTTACCTTGGCATCTAAGTTTTTTTCTATGTCAAACATTTCTTTATCTGCATAAATATCACTAAGTAAAAGTTTACTTCTGTCCACTGGGGATAAAGTATTTAAGTAAAGTAACATATGTTCATTTGTAGAGTTTAAATTTGGTACCGTTATATCTACTAATTTATCTAAACTTTTTTCATTTGAAATTAAATTTATTATACTATTACTAACATATGGTATACTCTTTGAATAATTTTTAAGTTCTTTTATTAACTTATTTATTATTGTTTTTTCTTCATTTGCTGGTATACTTATATTTTCTATTTCAGAAAATATAGATTCAAGCGGTTCTTCTTTCATACCTAAATTTAAAAATTTTACTATTTTAACTCTTCTTAAAGTTTTAATATCAACTCTAGTATTTCCATTTGGAAGTTCAATTTTATTTTCAATTTTTGAAAGAACAGCAATGTCATTTATTTTATCCATATAATCACTAGCAACCAATATATATCCATCATGAAAAAGTAGCGACATATCAATTACATTGTTATCATTTTTTCTATTATCAAATTCTAATTTTAATGTATTATTTGGCAAAAGGACAATATTTTTTAAAAGGATTGCAGGAATATTTTTAGTCATGATATTGCTCCTTTCTAAGTTGTCATTTATTATATCACAAATATTTTTTTTGTCTATAAAAAATCATTCATCTATTAAATTTTTAAGTGGCAAAATATTAAAGCCTCTTGATTTTATAAAACCAATTATTAAATCAAGTTCTTTTTCTAAAAAATTGTCATAGTCATATGCAAGTATTACACCATTTGATAAATTTAATTTAGTATCATTTAAACTATTTTTTGTAAGTATTGGAAGTATTGTATAACTTTTATTTGATTTGCATAAGTTTAATTTATTAATATCTTTATTTATATTATAACAAAAATTATACTTTTGATTATTTACTTTAGATATAATCATATTCATCCAATTTATATCACTATTTGAATAATTGTCATTCATATTATAGCCTATTATGTGTCCTTCTTTTATAAGTTTTGAAGTAAGTTCATTATTTTTAGTTATCCATGAAGATGTTACAAAAAAATTAGCTTTTACATTATGATTATTTAAAATTTTTAAAATATTATTTATATTTTTATCATCTTCTATTATAAAAATTATACTTATATTTTTTAAAGTTTTATTATACCCTTTTATATATTTATCATAAATATCCTTTATTGAACTATCAGGTTTTATTTTATTATAGATAAGGAGTGTGTCATTAAATGAATTTAATTTTTTCATGTTATTATAACTTTTTGAAATATCAACACTCTTACCTGATAATCCTGCTATAACTTCATCATTATTTATTATTACATCAGTAGGTGGTTTATAATAATTTTGTGATTTTTCCTTAATTTCACTCATTAAATCATCATTTTGTTTAATTACATAACTTATTTTATTTGTGTAAAAAAAACTAAAGAAAACCAAAGATACAAATCCTATATATTTAAATAAATTATTCAAGTTTATCACCTTAATTTAATTATATGAATTTAATTATATATTTTCACAAATTATATACATTTTCATAATATAAAATAAGGAGTGTGTTTCATGAATAATAAATATAGCCCATATTATAATTATCCTAATAATTATAATATAAAAAATGATGACAGATTTATAGGAGGATTTGCATTTCCATTTTTACTTGGAGGCGTAACAGGAGCTGCTATAGCGCCAGCATTTTGGAATAATGGATACGGATACAATAGACCACAAGTATATTATCCACCATATCCATATCCATACCCATATTATAGATAAAAAAAATATCATTTATGATATTTTTCTTTTTACTAAATATTTATCTAAATTTTTACTCATTTTTTTACCATCAGAAGTTAAGTTTTTTAAATCTTTTAAATCAACATATTTTATAAAATCTTCTACTAAGCTATCCATTAAAATAGCCATGTTACTTTCTTTAACCATATCAAGTGCTTCTTGAGGACTAATTAAAATTTTTCTTTTTTTCAAATCAGCATCATTAGGACTAAGAATTTTATAAAATACTGCCCCTTTTAATTCAGTTTCAATATCTAAATACTTTTTGTCATTTTCTTCTTTAACTGGTATACCTTCAAATAATAATTTATATTTTTCAATATCTAAAAATTGATATAAATCATATTTTAGGTTATACCTATCTATATAATCTCTTTTATTAATTACACATGTTGCTAAAAAAAGTCTCACAAAATTTAATTTTTTTAAACTCTTCTTAGGTAAAACTTTATCTGATAATATTAAATTTAAATCATTAGAATTTTCAATCATAAAAAACCTCCCTAAAAACATTTTAAAACTCGAGCTTTTTAAAGCACGAGTTTAATTAACAAATTTGGTGGAGAATGAGGGACTCGAACCCTTGACCCTCTGCGTGCAAGGCAGATGCTCTAGCCAACTGAGCTAATTCCCCACGAAGCACTTTTTTTCAAGTACTTATATAATATAACATATTAAATTTTATGTGTCAATATTTAATTACAACTTTTTAGATTTAACTTCTTTATTTACTATAGATATGCTTGATTTTCTTAATATATCAAATTCAGATCTAAAATCTATATATAGCATATAAATTTCTTCAAAAGTATATGTTTTTGAGCATGTAAATCCAATATTATATGCATTTATAAGTTCTTGATGTAATGGTACTTGAAGTTTATATATTATTGAATCTTCATATAATTTTGGAAATAAATTATATGATGGTATATTTTCTAAGATTTTAATAAATATTTCTAAATCATCAAACTCAAAATTATATACTAGATTAATTAATATTTGCTTTCTAA
>CAQHJP010000076.1 GCA_948801035.1 uncultured Bacilli bacterium | reverse complement strand
AATATTATTAATAATAGTAAAAAAGTAAAAGCTAAAAAAGCAAAGGAAAAACAACAAGAAAAAATAATAAAAGAAAAGAATAAGCAAACGATTGAAGAAAATAAAAGCAGATTAGAATTAGCAAAGAAAATAGAAAAAGAAGAAAAGAAAAAAAGACCATCGAAGGAAAAATATACTAATGAAAGTATGGTTATTGAAAAGAAAAAATTTGCTGATTATTTAAATGATTTATTTAATGCAATTGGTAGCGTGCCAATTAAAATTAAAAATAGAATTCGCAATAATATATTTGTTAAAAATGCAAGAAACAAAAAAGATATTAATAGAGAAGTATTACTTCTTGATTTAGATGGTGCTGATGCTGAGAAAAGTGAAAAGAAAGTAATGTATAAATATGTTGCTAGAAATAAAGAAGGCAAGATTATTAAAGGATATTTCCCTGCTTATTCTAAAGTTGAAGTTCATTCATTTTTACTTAGTGAAGGTAATGAAGTTTATAGCATAGAAACAAATAAGTGGATAAAAGCATTATATGGCGATGGAGCTTCATATTCAAGGGGAAAAATTAAAACTAAAGATTTAATATTTTTTACAGCGCAATTATCAACTTATTTAAAAGCAGGTATCACACTTGTAGAGGCTTTAAAAATATTATCTCGTCAATTTAAAAATAAAAATTACTCTAGAATATTTAGATCTATGATATATGATCTTACAATGGGAGATAGTTTTTCAATAGCAATGGATAAACAAGGCGAAGCTTTCCCAAGACTTTTAATTAACATGGTAAAAGCTTCTGAAATGACTGGAGAATTACCAGAAGCACTTGATGATATGTGTGAATATTTTACTGAAGTGGATAAGACTAGAAAACAAATGATTACTGCTTTAACATATCCAGCAATTATATTAGTTATATCACTTGCTGCAATTGTATTTATAATGGTATGGGTTGTACCTAAATTTGTAAACATTTATGAAGGCATTGGAGCAGGAGTTCCAGCAATAACAAGATTTGTAATAAATTTAAGTACATATTTAAAAACAAATTATTTAACAATTATAATAACTATCTTAGTAATATTATTAATATTTTTCTACTT
The DNA here is from genome assembly GCA_948801035.1 of uncultured Bacilli bacterium. Lineage (GTDB taxonomy): Bacteria > Bacillota_I > Bacilli_A > RF39 > UBA660 > Faecisoma. Next base: position 3,059 of record CAQHJP010000076.1, on the reverse strand, counting down.
ATATAAAAATGTTAAAGTCTTTAAAGCATTCATACAGTGGATATTAATGCATTTACCAGTTATAGGTAATGTAATTATATATAATGAAGTTACAATGTTTACGAAAACATTCTCATCATTACTCGCTCATAATGTATTTATAACTGATAGTATGGAAATACTTAATAAAATGACAACTAATGAAATATATAAAATGCTTATTTTAGATACGATTAATAACCTTGCAAAGGGTGAAAAAATATCTGTAGCATTTAAAGATCATTGGGCGTTTCCAATACCAGCTTATGAAATGATTACAACAGGTGAAATGACAGGTCAATTACCTGAAATGATGAGTAAGGTTTCATCATATTATCAAGAATTACATAAAAATTCAGTAACAAGAATTAAAACATTTGTTGAACCTATCATGATTTTAATTTTAACAGTAGTTGTTGGAGTTATAGTTCTTTCTATAGTTATACCAATGTTTAATATATATACAGCACTGAACATTTAGGAGGATATATGCAATTTAGTATTATTTTAGGACTATTTATATTAGGTACAATATTAGGATCATTTTATAATGTTGTTGCTTATAGAATTACAAAAGGTGAATCAATCATATTTCCAAGTAGCCATTGTCCTAAGTGTGGTAGCAAGCTAAGACCTTGGGAGTTAATCCCAGTCTTTTCTTTTATATTGCAAAAAGGAAAATGTTCTGTGTGCAAAAATAAAATATCTATATTTTATATGTTATCAGAAATAGCTTGTGGTTTATTATTTGTATTTTGTTATTTATCATTTAAAATGTCATTTGATTTAATAATAGCACTTACATTTATATCAATGCTTATAATAATTACTTTAAGTGATTTATATTATATGATAATAGAAGATGTAATACTTATAGTATTTGGAATTTTAATTTTAGTTGAGATATTATTAATACATGGTGTAGATGCGTGTATCTCATCAATATTAAATGGTGTTTTAGCATTTATTTTAATGTATACACTTAAACTATTTGGAGATTTTATATTTAAAAAGGAAAGTTTAGGTGGAGGAGATATAAAATTAATGGGGATATTTGGCATAGTTATTGGATTTGATATGTCAATAATTACAATATTTTTATCTGCCTTCTTAGCTTTACCAACTTCACTTATAGTACTTAAAACTGGCAAAAATCATGAAATACCTTATGGGCCATTTTTAGCACTTGCAAGTATAATTATTTATTTGACTCATTTAGATATGAATATGTTAATATCTATGCTTACTTAAATTGTATTTTATACAATTTTTTTTATTTAAATAAAAGGTTTTTAAAACTATTTATACAATATAACTATTAGGAGGTGGTAATAATTTTTTATTATTTAAAAAAATATAAATATTTTATTTTGTTATTTTTAATTGTAAATGTAATTTTTATATTCTTTTTAACTAAAAGAGATAAATCTGAAGAAATTGTTTTTGAATCTTTTAATGAATCTGATTTTGAAGAAGAAATTAGTTCTAAAATTAAAATAGATATAAAAGGTGCAGTTTTAAATCCTGGAGTTTATGAACTTGATAATAATTCTAGAGTAGAAGATGCTATTTTAAAAAGTGGTGGACTTACTAATGATGCCGATACAAGTATACTTAATTTATCAAAAAATTTGAAAGATGAAATGGTAATAATAATTTATACAAAAGATGAAATAAACAAATTAAGAAAAGGAAGTGAAACAGTTAAGTATATAGAAAAAGAATGTATTTGTCCAAAAATAGAAAATGATGCATGCATAGATGAAAGTATTACAAATAATGAAGAAAAAGAAAGTACCAAAGTATCTTTAAATAATGCAACTTTAAATGAACTTATGACATTACCTGGAATTGGAAAGTCTAAAGCGGAAGCTATAATTGAGTATAGAAATTCCTCTGGTTTTAAAACAATAGATGAACTTAAAAAAGTTTCTGGTATAGGTGATAAAACATACGAAAAACTTAAAGATAAAATTACTATTTAAAATAATTATACTTTTATTTACTATAGGATATGTTTATATAACAAATACTAAACTTATATATAAAACACACTTTAAAATAGGCAACAATACTATAACCGGAATTATTACAAATATTAAATATAAAAAAAAATATACAGAATTTACTATTAATTCTAAAGATAAGATTAAAGTTTATTATTATGGAGATAAAACCTTTAAAATAGGGGATAAAGTAAAATTAAATGGCGAGTTAAAATATCCAAATAATAATACAATATTTAATTTATATAATTATAAAAAATATTTATTAAGTGAGAAAATATTTTTTATTTTAACTACTAGTAATGTAGAAGTTTTAAAAAATACTAATAATATAATTTATAATATTAAAAATTATATATATAGTAAAACCAAAAAATTAAAAAGTGGGGATTATATTAATACATTTATACTTGCTGATAAAAGCAATTTAGATAGTAATATTTTAAATATATATAAAGAAAATGGTATAAGTCATTTACTTGCTATATCAGGTATGCATATAAGTTTAATAACATTAGTATTATCTAAAATATTAAAGTTTAAAAATAAAAATATATTTATAAGTATATTTTTAATATTTTACTTATTTTTAATTGATTTTACTCCATCTAGTATAAGAAGTGTTTTAAGTTTTATATTAGGAAGAAAATTAAGTGCGAAAGATAGTATATTTATAATACTTGTTTTAATGCTTTTATATAATCCTTTTTATGTTTATAATGTAGGTTTTATATTTAGTTTTGTAATAAGTATATATTTAATTTATTTTAGCAAACTTATTAAAGGTAGTTATATTAAAAAAACATTTAAAATATCTTTAATTAGTTTTATAGTTAGTATACCAATACTCATAAATAATTATAATGAAATTAATTTAATAAGTCCTTTAATAAATGTATTTTTCATTCCGTTTATATCTATTTTAATTTTTCCACTTTGTATTATAACTTTATTTTTACCTATTTTAGATAATATATTGTTTTTTTTAATTCAAATACTAAATTTTATATCTAGCTTTGTTAATCATTTTAATAT
>CAQHJP010000075.1 GCA_948801035.1 uncultured Bacilli bacterium | reverse complement strand
AGTGAAATTAAACCTGTTATACAAAGAACTATAAAGCAACATGAAATTTTATATAATGCTTTTTATCAAGCATTTGCTGATTTTTCTCGTGATGCTCATGTAATAGGTAGAAAAAATATACTTATGCAACCAGAATTTAATGATGCATTTAAAATAAGAGAAATAATTAGTAAATTTGAAGATAAAGATATTGTACAAAAAATAGAAGAAAAAGATAATGGAATAAATATTTATATAGGTAGTGAATCAGATTTTTCTGAAGATGTTACTGTTATAAAAATGAAATATGAACTTAAAGGTGAAGAAGGAACAATTGCTTTAGTTGGTCCTAAGAGAATGGATTATAAAAAAGCTATATCACTACTTGAATACATAGAAAGTAATATGAGCAAGGAGGACTAATGAAAAATAGTAAAGAAAAAGAAAATTTAAAAAACAGTTGCGAGTGCGAAGATTGCAACTGTGAAAAAGAAAGTTGTGAGTGTGAAGATTGCAACTGCGAAAAAGAAGGTTGTGAGTGTGAAGATTGCAACTGCGAAAAAGATAGTTGCAATTGTAATGAAGATAAAATAAAAGAACTTGAAAATGAACTTTTAAAAAGCAAAGCAGATTTTATAAATTATAGAAAAAGGTTAGATGATGAACATTCTAAATTTATAAAATATTGCAACGAAGATTTAATTAAACAATTACTCCCAGTTATAGATAATTTTGAAAGAGCTATAAATATGGATGATGATAATTTAAATGACGAAGTTTCTAAATTTTTATCAGGAATAAAAATGATTTATTGCGATTTTTCAAATATATTAAAAAACGTTGGAGTAGTTGAGATTGATGGTGCTAATAAACCATTTAATCCAATGTACCATGAAGCTATAATGACTGAAAAAAAAGAAGGACTTGAAAAAGATGTTGTAATTGAAGTACTTCAAAAAGGTTATATATTAAATGGTAAAGTTATAAGACCTGCTATGGTTAAGGTCTCAGAATAGGAAAGGTGATTAATATGAGTAAAATAATAGGTATAGATTTAGGTACAACTAATAGTTGTGTATGTGTATATGAAGGAGCAGAAGCTAAAGTTATAGCAAATCCAGAAGGAGAAAGAACAACTCCTTCAGTAGTAGCTTTTAAAAACGGAGAAATAATCGTTGGTGGAGCTGCTAAAAGACAAATGGTGACAAATAAAGATACTGTTTATTCAGTTAAAAGATTAATGGGTACTAAAGAAAAAGTACATGCAAATGGTAAAGAATATACACCAGAAGAAATTTCAGCTATGATTTTAGGTGACTTAAAGAAAACAGCAGAAGCTTATTTAGGAGAAAAAGTTACTAAAGCTGTTATAACTGTTCCAGCATATTTTAATGATGCTCAAAGACAAGCAACTAAAAATGCAGGTAAAATTGCAGGACTAGAAGTTGAAAGAATTATTAATGAACCAACAGCTGCAGCTTTAGCATATGGACTTGATAAACAAGAAGAAAGCCAAACTATTTTAGTTTACGACTTAGGTGGTGGAACATTTGATGTATCTATCCTTGAACTTGGTGATGGTGTATTTGAAGTTAAATCAACAAGTGGTAATAATAAATTAGGTGGAGATGATTTTGATAATAGAATCATGGATTACCTAGTAGGTGAATTTAAACGTGAAAATGGTATTGATTTATCAAATGATAAAATGGCAATGCAAAGAATTAAAGATGCTTCTGAAAAAGCTAAAAAAGATTTATCAGGAGTTACTCAAACACAAATATCTTTACCATTCTTATCACAAGGTGAAGATGGACCTCTTCATTTAGAAGTTAGTTTAACAAGAGCTAAATTTGAAGATTTATGTTCAGATTTATTTGAATCAACTTTAGAACCAGTTCGTAAAGCTATGAAAGATGCTAAATTAAGTAAAAATGATATTGATAAAGTTATATTAGTAGGTGGATCTACTCGTATTCCAAAAGTACAAGAAATAATTAAAAATGAACTTTCTAAAGAACCATCAAAAGGAGTTAATCCAGATGAAGTTGTTGCAATGGGTGCAGCTATTCAAGGTGGTGTACTTACAGGTGATGTAAATGATATAGTACTTCTTGATGTAACACCTTTATCACTAGGTATTGAAACTTTAGGTGGAGTAATGACTGTATTAATTCCAAGAAATACAACTATTCCAACTAGCAAATCAGAGACATTCTCAACTGCTGCAGATAATCAACCAGCTGTTGATATCCATGTTTTACAAGGTGAAAGAAGTATGGCAGCTGATAACAAAACTTTAGGTAGATTCCAACTTACAGGAATTCCTGCAGCACCAAGAGGTGTTCCTCAAATTGAAGTTACATTTGATATAGATGCTAATGGTATTGTTAATGTTAAAGCTAAAGATTTAGGTACAAATAAAGAACAAGCTATTACTATTACATCAAATACTAATTTATCAGATGAAGAAATCGATAAAATGGTAAAAGAAGCTGAAGCTAATCGTGAAGCTGATGAAAAGAAAAAATCAGAAGCAGATGCTAAAAATGAAGCAGAACAATTAATTTTTATGACTGAAAAATCAATTAAAGATTTAGGTGATAAAATTGATGCTAAAGATAAAGAAAAAGCTGAAGGACAAATTAAAGACTTAAAAGAAGCAATAGAAAAAAATGATATAGAAGACATTAAGGCTAAAAAAGATGCACTTAATGAAACAGCTATGGCATTTGCTACTAAAGTTTATGAAGAAGCAGCTAAAAATGCACAATCACAAGAAGGTGCAGATGCAAATTCTGAAGATAAAAAAGATGATGTTCAAGATGCTGAATTTGAAGAAAAATAATATAAAAGTTCTAGGTGACTAGAACTTTCTATATATAAGGAGATATATGCCAAAACTAAGAGAAGAAATAGATGAAAAGTATAAAGCAGATTTAACTAAAATATATGAATCTGATAAAAAGTGGTATGAAGATTATGAACATTTTAAAAGCGAAATGAATTTAATTACTGACTTTAAAGGAACTATTACAAAAAGCGATAAAAACTTATATGATTATTTAAACACATATAGTAATTTATGTAAAAGATTAGAGAAAATATATATATATGCGCATTTAAGTAGCGATTTTGATGCTAATAATTCTAAATATCAAGATATGGTAGGAAAAGCATATAATCTAATTAGTGAATTTGATTCGCTAAATTCTTATGCCAATCCAGAACTTTTAAGTATTGATTATAGTATTATAAAAAAATATATATCTGCTAATGATAAATTAAAAGACTATAGTCATTTTCTTGAAAATTTATACAGATATAAAGCACATTTTTTGACTACTAAGGAAGAAAAGATATTATCTGATTTATCCTGTGTTTTAAATAATTGTGAGAAAACTTATGACTTTTTGGTTTATACAGATATGAAATTTGGTAGTATTTTAGATGATGATAATAATTTAGTAGAATTAACTTCAAGTAATTATAATAACTTTTTAACTTCTAAAAATCGTGAAGTTAGAAAAAATGCTTTTATTAAAAATCTTACTACTTATGGAAATTATAAAAATACTATTGCATCTTTATTTGATACATATATAAAAACATCTACTACTTTAGCAAAAATCAAAAATTATAATTCAAGTATAGAAGCCTCTTTATTTAATGATAATATAGATGTAGCTATATACGATAATTTAATTAATAGTGTTAATGATAATTTATCAGTTCTATATAAATATTTTAATTTAAAGATAGATGTACTTAAACTAGATGAGATGCATTTATATGATATTTATGTTGGTTTAACAGAAGAATCTAAGATAGAATATACTTATGAAGAGGCAAAACAAATAATTAAAAATGCGCTTGCTGTGCTTGGCGATGATTATATAAATATATTGTCTAAAGCTTTTTCTGATAGATGGATAGATGTATATAACAATATAGGTAAAAAAACACAAGAATATTCATGTGGCGTATACGAAACTAATCCTTATATTTTAATTAATTATGAAAATAAAATAACAGATGTCTTAGCTTTATCTCATGAACTTGGACATTCTATTCATTCATATTATTCTATTAAAAATAATGCATATCCTAATTATGAATATACCATTTTTGTAGCTGAGGTTGCATCATTAGTTAATGAATTGTTAGTAATATTTTATTTACTTAGAAATTCAAATAATGATAAAGAAAAATTATATGTTTTAAATAATCAATTAGATAATTTTTTATAAAA
>CAQHJP010000074.1 GCA_948801035.1 uncultured Bacilli bacterium | reverse complement strand
ATAAATTAAAAATAAGTGGAAGACTAGAAAAAATTGATATGGGGCAAAATTTTAAAGTAATAGTAGATTATGCTCATACTCCAAATGGCATTTCTAAATTATTAGAATTTTTAAAAAGTATTCCTCATAATAAATTAATAGTAGTATTCTCAGAACCTGGTGAACGTGATAAATCTAAAAGATTAGAAAAAGGATATAATGTAATTACTAATTGTGATCATGCAATAATTACATCTCAAGACCCTAGATGGGAAAATCCTATGGATATTGCAAATGACTTAATAAGTGGTATTTTAAACTATAATAATTATGAAATAATATTAGATAGAAAACAAGCCATTAACAAAGGTATAAATATGGCTAATAATAATGACATTGTACTAATAATTGGTAAAGGATCTGAGGGCTATCAAATAATAAAAGATGATATTATAGAGTTTAGTGATATAAAAGAAGCTAAAAAATGTTTAAATGATTTACTTAAAAATAAAAAATAAAGACTTTTATATCTTTATTTTTTTATTTTTCATTAAACAAATCTGGTAAATCATTTTCAAGTAAAATATATACTTTTTCTTTTGTATAATTTTGGGCAATGCTAATAGCCTCTTTAACATCATTTACAACAACTAATTTATCTTTATCAAATTTAGCATCCTTAATTCCATTTTGAATAGGTTTAGTCTGTTCTTTTCCTACTAAAATTGCAAGATCTACAGAATCTGCTATATATTTACCAAAATTATAGTTTACTTCGTATTGTTTATCTCCCATTTCAATCATACCAGGAGTAATAACTATTTTTTTACCAGGCATTAATTTTAAAACATCTAGTGCCATTTTAGATCCAATTGGATTAGAGTTATATGCATCATCTATATAAGTAATATTACCATAATTTTTAATTTGTAATCTATGTTCAATTGGTTTTATTTTTAAAACTCCTTGAATTAACTGAGAATTATTAAGTCCAAGTTCACGGGCTACTGCAATACCAGCTAAAATATTATAAACATTAGCCTCTCCTAAAAGTACAGTCTCAAAATCATATGCATTATCATCACCTTTAAAATGAACTTTAAAACTCATTCCAGTGTGTGAATATTTTATATCAGTTGCATAAACATCAGCTTTATCTGATAGACCATACCATACAATTTTTATCTTATTTTTTAATTTATACGAAGTTTGTAATTCATCATCTATATTTAAAAATCCAACGCCATCTTTAGGTAAATATTCAATTAGCTCAAATTTAGCTTTAGCTGTATTTTCAATACAACCAAATGTATCTAAATGTGCTGTACCTATTTTAGTAAGTACACCATACTTAGGTTTTACAATGCCACAACGAGATTTTATATCACCTTTTCTAAAAGCACCAAGTTCAGCAATAAAGTAATCATTATATTTATCAATATACTCATTAATAGTTCTAATTAAACCATAATTAGTATTGAAATTTTGTGGAGTTGGAAACGCCATATATCTAACATTTAAAATATCACTTATTATATTCTTTGTACTTGTCTTACCATATGATCCTGTAACTGCTACAACAGACATATTTTTTAAAGTTTTAAGTTTTCTTGAAGCTTTAGTTTTATAATATAAATAAACACATTTTTCAACAGGTTTGTTTATTATATTAGCTAAGTAAACAATGTGATAATTAAAATATGTAAGTGTGCCAAGTATTAAATAATAAATTGGTAATAACTCTATATCATAATATCTAAACATAAAAAATATAGGTATAAAATAAAGAATAAATATGGTAACGCACATTCTTTTAATACGAGCTGTAAATGCTAATGGTTTTTTTACTTGTTCATTTTTATAATTTTTTAAAAGTATTAAAGATATTAATATGTGATAAATTATTACTATTAAACTTATTATATTATTATTTAAAATAAAACTTAATAAAAATATAACTATAAATAAATAATCATACCAACAAAATACAAATTTTGAATTATTATTAATCCATTTTAAATATCTATTGCCATCATTATACCAATTTTGTTGTAACATATGAAAAGCTTTTTTTAAATCAATACAAATATATATAAATATAAAAATTAAACTTATTATAAAAAGTTTCATAAATCCTCCTAAAACATATCAATTAAAGTAACTAGATTATCAATCACTTTAAATCCTTTATCCTTATTTAAATCAGTAGAAAATTGAATACCAATTCCACCTTCTTTTTCCCAGTCTTTTAAATTACCAGAATAATCATCAACTAAAATTGAACCTTCAGTACTACACATTTTTGTTTTAGATATTTCTCTTGGAACTGGAATAATAGTAACTTCTTTAGAATATTTTCTTATAAAATTAATTTTAGCAACAGCCTCATCGAGTGAATTTACGTGTGTTAAAATAGCTATATTAAATTTTTTTGAATCATATAATTTTTTTACAGCTGTAAATGCATCATTTATAATTGGAGTTAATGATAGTATTTTTTTCCAATTTAAATTTTCATAAAATTCACTCATTTTTTCAAAATCTTCTCTATTTATTTCTAATCTATCAATCATATCATATGTAACCCTAATAGTATCCATTATAACACCATCAAAGTCTATATATAAATTTTTCATTATATCACCAATTGTATTATAACATAATTTCTAATTAATTAGTTAATTTTTATACCTTATTTGACATAAAGTTATAAATTAATTATAATATAGCACTGGTGAGGGGTATGAATCTTATAAATGATATAGAATATTTATCTAAATTACTTGATAATAATATGGATAAAAATGTAATATTAATACTTAATCAACTTTTAGAAATATATATGGATCTAAAATTAGGCGATAATTATAAGTATTTATTATATTATGAACCTGAATTAACATTTGAGGAAACAGTTAAAATTATGAAAGAACAGTTAGGTGAATTTAAAAAAAGTTCGCTTGCCTCATTTAAAAATATTAACAATAACTGTATTAAAAAATTTGATAAAGATATAATAAGCACATTTTCTATAAATGTTAAATATGAAACATATTGTAGTTTAAATGATGCTAAAACTATAATATTTGACTTTTTTAAACAATTAGATAAAAGTTTACTTAAAACTATAGAAGAATGCTTAGATGATGAAGCTTTAAAATGTAGATATAAAAATGTAGATACATCAACAGGTTTTGCTATATATAATGCATATACAAATAACAAATTCATTTATATTACAACACCTAATTCATTTGATATTAACTCTATGTCAATTATTGTGCATGAAATTACTCATATAATAGCATTTTTAAAAGATTATCATTTTTATCAAACTAATATGAACTTATTTTCAGAACTTCCTAGTTGCTCACTTGAAATATTATTTATAAAATATTTTGAAAAAATTAGTAAACATGATTCAATATGTGAAATTAGTGAAAATCTATATGAAGTTATTTCTTCAGCAAAAAAATTAAAAAGACATCTATCTATAGATAATATAAAATATTTTTATGGCATATTATATGGATTTTATACAGTAGACAGATTAATGAAAAATGAAATAGATTTAAAATATATATATAATTTAATGGAAAATATATCAAGTAATAATTATTTAGAAACATTAACTAAATTTAGTAATTTAAAAGAATTTGAATCATGTGATTTTCTATCTAATGATATAAATAAAGTAAAACAGTATTTTTTATAATAAAATATAAAATTATTTAAGTGATTCTGTGAAAATTATGATATAATTTTATTACTAAATTAACAGGTGGTGCTAAAGAAAATGATATTGAACGCAACATTCCACTTGAAATGGATGAGACTGGACACATCGGAATAAAAAAGTAATATTGTTAAAATTTAAACATTAAAAATAAGTATATTAGTTATATTAATGTACTTATTTTTTTAATACTCAATTTTTAAATTTTAGGTGTATGTAAAGTTTTAAAAATTGAAAAATTGACTTTTTGTTTTATATAGTATACTATATAAAGCAAAGAAATGGAGATTTGAAAAAATGTCAAAATATGTAGCTACAAGAAAAGATATTTGTGCTGGTCAATTATTAAAAACTGGAAATATGTCTATTAAGGTATATAATGGTGATAATATGGTTTGCGAAAACCAATTTAAAGAACTAGGAATTTCTAAAATTTCAGTTTCTGGTGGTTTAGTTTGTAGAGGAATGTTATTCAATGTAAATGAAAATGGATTGGCTAACGATTTAATCTATACAACACCTACTAATTAT
>CAQHJP010000073.1 GCA_948801035.1 uncultured Bacilli bacterium | reverse complement strand
GTAAGTTCAAAATTTGTTCGTATAACTCATCATGATGTAGTTGATATACTCTTAAACTCAAAAGAAAATTTTACAATTAAACCAAGTTATGATAGCGATATATCTAAAGAATGTGAAAAGTACATAACCGAATATTTTAATGGTCCTGTATTTATTACAAACTGGCCTAAGGATATTAAAGCATGGTATATGAAAGTAAATCCTGATAATAAAACTGTTGCAGCAGTAGATTTAGAAGTACCTGGAGCAGGAGAGTTAATGGGTGGTTCACAAAGGGAAGAAGATTACGAACTACTTATAAAAAGGATGAGGGAAATGAATGTAGATATTTCTAATGTTAATTGGTTTTGTGATTTAAGAAAATATGGAACTTGTATACATTCAGGATTTGGTATGGGATTTGAAAGATTACTTATATATTTAACTGGTGTTGAAAATATTAGAGATGTTATACCATTTCCAAGAACACCAGGTTCTTGTGAATTTTAAAAAGCATTAAATGCTTTTTTTGTGTATAAAATTTTAATATTTAATTCAAAATATACATAAGGAGGATATATGAAGAAAATATTTTATGCATTTTTTTTAGTATTGCTTTTAGGATGTACTAATTTATCTAACACACCAGTTAAAAAAACAGAGGATTTTTTAAAAAAATACCAAACTTTGGATAATAATGTTATAGAAGATTTAAATGAAACGCTTGATAGTGATATGACATTTACAACTAGTCAAAAAGATAGATATAAAAATATAATGAAAAAACACTATCAAAATATGACTTATGAAATTAAACAAGATAAAATTGATGGAGATAAAGCTACAGTATTAGTAGAAATAAATGTTACTGATTTTAAAAAGGTGCTTGATGAGGCTGAAGATTATGTTAAAGATAATAAAAATGAATTTGTTACATCACTTGGTGATTTAGACAAAGAAAAATATACTGATTATAGATTAAATAAACTAGAACAAGCTAAAGAGAAAGTTAAATTTACAATTAGCATCAATCTTACTAAAAAAGATAATAAGTGGAATGTTGATAAATTAGATAAAGAAACATACGATAAAATAAATGGAATTTATGACTATTAAACTTCTAAATTAGAAGTTTATTTTTTTAAATATCCATTTGCTATATATTTAGATTCGTTTATTACTATAAAAGCTTTTGGGTCAATTTGTTTAATTACTTTTTTAACTATATTTAATTTTTTACTATCTAATGAAACTAGTAACATGTATCTATCTATATCATCTATTTCTTCAATATCAATTAATGTAACTCCAAAACCATTTTTTCTTAAAGAAGCTGCAACATTATTATATTTACTTGTAATTATTCTAATTTCTATATTACTATTTATGAATTTTTTTGAAAGTATTCCACCTAAATATGTTCCTGTTGCAAATCCTAGTGCATAAGAAATTGCTATAAAAATGCTATTTGAATCAGTGTTTAGTGCTTCCTTTACTACGACAAACCAAATAAATACTTCAAAAAATCCTACTAATGCTGCGTATAAATCTTTTCCTTTAACTGTAATAATCGTTCTAAATGTTCCAAGAGAAACATCAATAATTCTTACAAAAAATATTTTTAAACATAAAATTAATAAGCTCATATAACCACCATTTTTATTATTTGCATATTTGTTATTTAAATGTATATAATATTTTGACTTTAGAATTTATAAGTGTTATTATTTATATAGGTGATTATATGAAAAAAATTAAATATTTTATTTTGGCTTTAATGCTTGTACCTGCTATAACTTTTGCAGATACTAAAGAATCATTTGATTTAAACACAAGTGATAATATTGATGAGGAAATTTCTGTAAATGGTTCTAAGGTAACATTAGGAAATAATGTAATTTCAAAAAATAATGTGTCAGGTATTGAACTTATTTTTTCAAATAACTTAAATCATGCAAGTACTAGTGATTATGCTTTATTATTTGGCAATACAGTAACTTTAAATAGTAATATTAAAAATGATGGATTTGTTTTTGGTAATATTGTTAGCTTTAATGATTCATTTAAAATCCAAAGAGATTTATTTGTATTTGCCTACGATGTTACTTTAAAAGGTGAGGTAACTAGAGATTTAAAAATATATGCATCAAGTGTTAATATAGATAACGCTAAAATTGGTGGAAATGTTACAATTTATGCAAATGAGATAAAATTAAATAATACTCATATAGAAGGCTCTTTAACATATAATGAAGATGCTTCTTATGATAGTAATAGTTTAATTGTTAAAGGTGATGTTAAAAAAGAAGCAAAAATAATTGAAAAACAAAATGTTATTTTAGAATTTATATATAGTTATATAGATTTCTTAGCATTATTTTTAATACTTGCTTTAATAGTACCAGCATTATTTAATAAAATAGAAGAAAAAACTAGTGATTTTAATTTAGTTAATGTTTTATCAACTATTGGGTATGGAATGGTAGCTTTAATTTTAATACCTATTGTATCAATATTACTGCTTGCATCTAATTTTATGACTTTTGTAGCTTTACTTTTATTAGTTTTATTTATTTTAGCAATATTTGCCTCTACTATAATAACAGGATATTTTATAGGTTCACAAGTTCTTAGAAAAGTAATTAAAAAGGATTTAAATATATTAATTGCAGGCTTAATTGGTATAACTATTATAAAATTACTTACATTAATACCAGTTGTTGGCAGTATAATTTTATTACTTAATATATTAATCTCACTTGGCATAATAATTAAATTATTTATAAAATCTTAAATTTTAAATAGTACTTGAAAAAAGTACTATTTTTGATATAATTAAATAGAAGAATAGGGGAAATATTATGATACTTAGAAAACCATATGCATTTTTTATAAAGCATTTTAGAACTATACATGTCATTTTATCCTTACTTATGCTTTATAGTCTTTTTTATACTAAAAGATTACTAGATTTTTTTAATGAATATATAAATCTAAATTTAAACTTAAGAGGGCAAGAACTTGCTAGTATATATACACCTTTTTTATTTCAAATTGTTCCATTTTTAATAATTATTACTTTAATAGTAGTTTTATGTGTATTAGTTATAAAGAAAAAGCCTAAAACATCATATATAATAAACACATTAATAGCTGTTTTTAATATAGTGATTATACAAGTATCAAGATCAACTCTTTTATCAATGCAACTTAATATAATAGATTCAAGAACTTCAAGACTTGTAAGAGACTTTATAATGTTATCTTTATTTGCTCAAATTATAAGTACAGTTTTGATAACTATAAGAGCAATTGGATTTGATATCAAAAAATTTGATTTTAAGCAAGATTTAAAAGAATTTGAGGTAAGTGATACTGATAGAGAAGAATTTGAATTTGAAATAAATTTTGATAAAAATAAAACTGAAAGAAATATAAGAAGAAAAATAAGGTATTTAAAATACGCATATAAAGAAAATAAGCTTTTTACAAACATATTAATAATATCTTTATTAGCTGTAATTTTTATAATTTTTACTGCAGTGTATATTAAAAAAGAAAAACCAGTAAAACAAAATGTATTTATACAAAATAATGGAATAACACTAAAAATTACGAACTCGTATATGACAGATAAAGATTATAAGGGAAACGTAATAGATGAAGACAGTATGTTTGTAATACTTAAAGTAGATATTAAAAATAATACTTCATCTAAAAGAAAACTTGATATAGCAACTACTATATTATCAGTAGGGGATTATTCATATGTACCTACTTATGAATATAAAGATTCATTTTTTGATTTTGGAGAAGTTTATAAAGAGGAAAATTTAAAAAATGAATTTGAAAAGAAAACACTTATTTATAGAATTCCAAAACAACTAGTAGATAAAAAGATAAGCTTTAAATTTATTAACAAGAACACATTAGATAAAAAAAGAGTAAAATTAGATTTAATTGATTTATCAAAAGAAGAAATTGTAAGTTTAAACTTAGGTGATGAAATTGATTTTAAAAATTCTATATTAGAAAGTTATAAACTTAAAATAAATGGTTTTGATTTAAGTCAAAAATATAAATTAAATTATAATTTTTGTATTCAAAATGTATGTAAAACTTCAACAGAGTATTTAACGCCATCTATAAGTGGTAATAAAGATAAAATATTACTTAAACTTAATATGGATTTAAGTAAAGAACAAACAATACCACTTTTATACGATGCATATGATTTAATATCTTCATTTGCTACTATTTACTATACTATAGATGATGAAAAAGTAAATGATGTACCACTTAAAGAAGTTGTAAGTACAAGAGC
>CAQHJP010000072.1 GCA_948801035.1 uncultured Bacilli bacterium | reverse complement strand
CATCAACTTTACCCACCAAAATACTATCAATACTCTCTAAAATAGGACTTAGCATTTTGCAAGGTCCACACCATGTTGCATAAAAATCTACTAAAACATAATCTTTATTTATAAAATCATCAAATTCTTCTTTAGTATTTATCTGCATAATTTACACTCCTTTATATTTATTTAATAGTTCATCTAAATTATCAAAAGATGAGATTTTTTTACTATTTACTAATTTTTCTATACTATTTGTATTAACTAAATCATATTTTAAAAATAATTCAATAGCTTTATAATTAAATTCTGATTCACTTACTTTTTTATCTTCATAATCTTCTTTTAATCTAATAAACTCATCTACAACATTTATAGATTTATCTACAAAATTAGAAAGTATAGGTGTATTATTAACTATTTTATCTCTATATTTAGATGTTTTAACTATATCTAAATCAAAACAAGTTAAAGTTATAACATATAAAATTACAAAACAAATAATATAATGGTACAACAAACCTACTATAGCTCCAAGTATTTTAGATGGTATTCCTAAAATTATTGTAGCATTTAGTAATTTTTCAAATATAGTTGATGCAAATAATACTAGCTTTAAAATTAAACCTAATATAGATAAAACTATTATAAAAGCAAGTATTTCATAAAACAATATATTTAAAACTTCTATTCCTTTAAATATACCAAACTTTAAAAATGGTAAATGTTCATAAAAGAATATAGAAAGTGGATTTTTTAAAAAATATGCTAAAACTACTATTGCAATAAATCCAAGTGTTTTTATTACTTCCTTTGTAAAACCTCTTTTAAAGCCTGTTAAAGCTCCAAAAAGAATAAATATTATAATTCCAATATCAATTACATTCATTGTTCACACACTCCATAATTAGTTTCATAAGAGTAATTATTATCTACTCTAGTTATAATTATTTCCATTTCTTTAGGAAATAATTCATCTGTAACTGGGTTTTTAATTTCCTTATCAGCAAAGCCCAAACTTTGAAGTTCTTCTAATGTAATAATTAACTTTTCTCCATCTACTTTTGGTAAGTTAAATACATTTTTGCCACCATAGGTCTTAGCTGCTGTAATAATATTATCAAGTTGCATCTTACATCCATCTTGTCTATTCTCTCTTATCGTATGACTAACTGTAACAGTAGCAATTAAAGAAAGTATTCCAAGTAATATTATAACTCCCAACAACTCAACTAATGTAAATCCTTTTTTCATTTTAACCTCCTAAAATTAGTTATAACAATCTGATATTTATCATATCTTTTTTCTACTTTTCCTATAATTTCATAAATAGAATTTAAAGATAATTCCGCATTTTTATTAAATATTACAAAATCTAGTGTATCAGTTTCATCAGATCCTACTACAAATACCATTTTATCATTATTTTTAGTATTTACAACCTTAATTTTTTCAATGTATACAACACACTTTACATTTTTATTAAAATATTTATTTACTTCATTTAAATTTATATGTGAATTATTTTTATAATCTATAGTTGGATAATCTGATAAATAAAATCCTAATACCTCATTTTCTCTTTGCAATAATTCCTCATTACTATATTCAGGATAACTATCAAGTTTAGGTTTTAATTCCTCTTCTAAAAGTGAACCAATATCACTATAATTTATAAGTAAATCCATATTTTTATCTAATGTTTGCTCATTTATAAATGATTTAAAACAACCAGCTTTATTTAAATTTGATATTATATTTGTACCAATACTATTATAACATCTTTTATAAAAATCGTATATATCTATAAACTTAGACTTATTTCTTTCATTTATTATTATATTAGCAATTGCTGCACCCACTCCTTTAATACATGTTAAAGGATAAACTAATTTAGAGTTAATAATCTTATAAGTTGTATCACTATAATTTATATCAGGTTTTAATATATCTAATTTATTTTTACAAGTTTTTATATACTCACTAGTTTTTACACTACTATCTACAACTGATGAAAGTAAATTTTTCATAAATACGTCATAATAATGTGCTTTTAAATAAGCCATTTTATAAGCTATCATTGCATAAGAAACAGAATGTGCCCTATTAAAACCAAATGATGCAAATTTAAAAATAAGATCATAAACTTTATTTGCATCAGATAAACTATATCCATTTTTAACACTTTGTGATATAAATTTTTCCTTTTCGTTTAATAATATATCTTCTCTTCTTTTACTCATAGCTTTTCTAAGCAAATCAGCCTCTGATAAAGTATATGATGCCATTTTTAAAGCTATTTGCATAATTTGTTCTTGATAAATTATTATTCCATAAGTAGGTCTTAATATGTCTTTTAAATCATCTACGATGTAATCTATTTTCTCTTTATTATTTTTTCTTCTTATATAACTATCAATATTTTGCATAGGACCAGGTCTATAAAGTGCCAATAGGGCAACAATATCTTCAAAAGAATTAATTTTAAATTTTTTAAGTGTTTCTAACATACCATTTGACTCAAATTGAAATACACCAAGTGTATCTACATTTCTAAATATTTCTAATGTCTTATCATCATCAAGTGGAATTTCATCAAAATTTATATTTAACTCTTTTAAAATATTATTTAATAAATTTAAATTCTTTAAAGCTAAAAAATCCATTTTTAAAAGTCCTAATTTTTCTAAATATTCCATTGAATACCCAGTTGTATAAAATGAATCATGATATTCTAGTGGAATTATCTCATCAAGTGGATATTTAGACATTACAACTCCAGCAGCATGAATTGATGTATGTCTTTTAAGTCCTTCTAATTTTTTACAAGCTTCATATAACATTTTTAAGTTATAATCATTAATATATTTTTTTGCTTTATCACTTATATTATTTAAAGATTCTTTTGAACTAACTAATTTACACAATTTATCTATAATACTACTATCTATTTCTAAAGATTTCCCTACATCACTAATAACTTGTTTTGAACTTAAAGTACCAAATGTAATTATAGGAGCTACTTTTAAAATACCATACTTATTCATACAATACTTAATTACATCCATTCTTCTTGTATCTTCAAAATCAACATCTATATCTGGCATTGATATTCTATCTTTATTTAAAAACCTTTCAAACAATAAATTATATTTTATTGGATCAATAGTTGTAATACCAAGTAAATATGAAACTAATGATCCTGCTGCAGAACCACGTCCTGGTCCTACCATAATACCACTTGTTTTTGCATAATTAACATAATCTGCAACTACTAAAAAGTAATTAGAAAAACCCATATTATTAATAACTTCAATTTCATATTTTAGTCTATCTTGGTAAATTTTATTTATACTACTACCAAATATTTTTTTAGCCCCTTGTAAAACTTTTTGTTTTAAAAGTTTTTTTGCATCTATATCTTCATCATAAACAGGAAGTAAATCCTCATTAAATGGTATTTCTAAATTACATAAAGATACTATTTGATCTACATTTTCATCTATATAATTTTTATAATCTAAAATACTATTATCATAATTTTTAGCAATTGATTTAAAAGGTAAGCCAGTTTTTATAGAATGTAAATACTTCATATAAATACTATCTTCTTTATTTAAATATAATATTTCTTTTAAATAAACTTTTTTAATCTTAATTTTATTTTTTTCATCTATATTTTTATATCCTATATATATATTTTCATAAAATTTTAAACTTTCATATTTATCAATATATTCATAGGGAATTATACATATTAAATCACTTGAATATTTTTTTAATACATCAATATCTATCTTTTGTTTAGAATTAATAGTTGTAAGTTTAATTAAATTTTTATATCCATTATAATTAGTTGCATATAATACTATATCAAATATATTTAAACCCACAATAGGTTTTATATTATTTTCTATACATTTAATATAAAATTCTAAAACACCATACATATTATTATCAGTAATTGTAAGTGCTTTTATATCATTTTTAATAGCATAATTTATTAAATCATCTATTTTTATTAAACTAGATAACAAACTATTTTCTGTTTTTATAAAAAGTGGTGCAATCATGCTATCAACTCCTAATATTATTTTACTATAAAATTAAAATATTTTAAAGAAATTATTTGACTTATTTATAATAATATAGTAAAATGTATTAGCAGATAGGACTAAGGAGGAATATTATGGCTAAAAAAGTAACAAGTAAAAAACCTTTAAAAGGTAATTTAAGATCTCATTCTTGTAAAGCTACAAAACATTCAAGAAAACCTAATTTACAGAAAGTAACACTTGATAATGGTGAAGTAATTAGAATGAGTGCTAGAGAATTAAGAACTTTAAAAAAAGAAGAAAAAGCAGCATAGTAGATTAAAATCTACTTTTTTTATTTTAATATTAAAAAATACTATCATATTGTAACTAT
>CAQHJP010000071.1 GCA_948801035.1 uncultured Bacilli bacterium | reverse complement strand
TCCATATTTATCTGCTTGATAACTTCTATAACCATTAATTCCTCTTAAAATTTGCTCATATTCTGATTCTATTCCTAGCTCGCCCATTATTTTTGATTCTAAAGTTGCAGTTGTATATGAATTAGTTACCTCTATAACACATGTATCTAATAATTTTTCATTTTTATATATTTCTACAGTAGTTGTTCCCTCGCCTTTAGTATTAATAACTCCTTCTGATGTCATATCAAAATAATCTGTTGAATAAACTTTAAATACTAATTTACTAGAATCTCCTATAACACTTTTAAGTATTTTTTTTAAATCATATGTTTTATTATTTGTAACTCTTACATAGTTTTTATTTTTAGCATACCCAATTATATAAGATGCAAAAGAAGCATTCGGATAAAATCTTTTATAATTTTCTTCAAACTCAATACCTGGTAAATTTAAATCTTCTATTTTCTTTTTTTGTGTTTCACTTATATCATTTCCTTTAGTTCCTAAATATGTTTGATATAAATTTTCTTGAGTTAAATATGAATACACATCTTCTTCTTTCATATTTAAAATAGGAGCAAGTTCTTTAGCAGTTCTTTCTTTATCTGAAACATGATATAAAGTTTTAGAGCTTCCTGTTCTGGATGGATCTAAAAATGCAATAACTTTATAACTAGACATATCAATTGCTAAAACATTATCAGAAGAATCATATATTGTACCTCTTTTAGAATATAAAGTAGTGGATACTGTGTTACGATTTTGAGCAAACTGTCTCATATCTATACCATATATTTTTTTAAAAACAGATAAATAAAAAAACTGAAGATATAAAATAAAAATAAAAACAAAGAATATAGTAAAAATCACTAGTGGAAATTTATATTTCTTTGTTTTCATAATATCACCTTTCAATCGTTAACAATTATAATATTATCATTATTATACGCCAAACCTAAATCTTTTACAACACTTTGAACATTTTCAAAACTAGTAAGTTCATTTACTTGCATAGTAAGACTTTGTACATCTTTTTCTTCATTTGATATTTTGTATTTAATTTTTTCATTACTCATTTGAAAATTACCTAAACTAGCTCCTAAAAATATTTTTGTACATACAGTTGCTATTAAACATAACATTCCAAGAGAGTATAAAATTTTTTCTCCTTTTGTTAAACTATTTCTTTTTTTCATATTATCTTACCCTTTCAATTACTCTTAATTTAGCGCTTCTGCTACGACTATTATTTAAAATTTCTTCTTCTGTTGGAGTTAATTGCTTAACCACCTTAAATTTTGGTAAATACTCATCTGGTACGACTGGCATATTTTTAAATACACTATCTATAGTACTTACATTTTTAAATATATCTTTAACTATTTTATCTTCCAAAGAATGGAATGTTATAACACATATTCTTCCTTTTATATCAATTAAAGAAAGTGCATCATTTAAACTCTTTTCTAAAACATTAAGTTCATCATTAACTTCAATCCTTATAGCTTGAAAAACTTTACGTGCTGGATGTTTATCTTTTTTATAACTAAATGGAACGCTTTTTTTTATAACATCAACAAGTTCTAATGTAGTATTAATTGGTCTATTTTTAACAATGGCATTTGCAATCGAACTAGCATATTTTTCTTCACCATATTCTTTAAAAATTTTAATTAATTTATTTACATCATAATTATTAACAATATAATGTGCATCCAAACTTTTTGTACTATCCATACGCATATCAAGTCTAGCATTACTATGAAAACTAAAACCTCTATAATCTTCATCAAGTTGTGGGCTTGAAACTCCAAGATCATACAAAATACCATCTACTTTGTTAATTCCTAAATTATTTAACTCTTGTTTAATGTTTACAAAATTTGAATTTACTATTTTAAAATTATCCCCAATTTCTTTTAGCCTTTTATATGAACTATCAATTGCTTCTTTATCTTGATCAAATGCTATTAAAAAACCGTTTGGTATTTTTTTTAATATTTCACTACTATGACCACCATAACCTAAAGTACAATCAACAATTTTTGAAGAACTAGATATATTTAAATTAAAGATACATTCATTTAATAAAACACTTTTATGCATAAATTCACCTATATATTTATACTTGGTGCAAATAATTTATCAGCAATATCTGATATAGTATCTTCATTTTCATCTAAAAATCTTGTAAATAAATCTTTATCCCATATTTCTAGCCTTTCATTAACACCAATAATAACGCATTCCTTAGATAAAGATGCATATTTAATAAGTGGTTGTGGTATATTGATTCTTCCTTGTTTATCAAATTCTGCTTCTACCGCTCCTGATAGAAAAAATCTTAAATAATTACGTGCATCTTTAGTGTTAGGTAATTCCTTATATTTTTTAGCAATATTATTCCATTCATCTTTAGGATATATAAATAAGCATCCATCAAGTCCTTTAGTTAATATAAAACTATCTTTAAGCTCGTCTCTTAACTTAGATGGAATAGTAAGTCTACCTTTATCATCTATACTGTGATGGTATTCTCCCATGAACATAATATCACCCACTTTTACCCATTTGTTTCCACTTACTACCACAATTATACTACTGATATGCTATTTTGTAAATATATTTTAGGTATTTTTTAATTAAAATTTGAATAAAATTAAAAGAGGAATAATTCCTCTTAAAATAGATAAGCCCCTACTATTATTGCAAGTAAAATGTATAATACTAAAATTATTAAATAATCTATAGAATTGCTTGATTTAGTGGGCTTTACTTCTTCGTTACATTTATTGCAAGCCATAAGTACCTCCTAAATATAAGCTCCAAGTATAATTATTAAAAGAATAAATAATACTAAAACGATAGCAGCTCCAGAAATTCCATTATTGCAACACATATAAATCATCCTCCTTTTTCTCTTTTCACTTTTATTGTATGGTAATTTAAAACTTTTGTGAATGATACTTAAAAAAATATTGTTTTTTTATATTTATTTTGTTATAATTATTACTGATGTTAAGCATCATAAAGAAAGGATTTTTATATGAAACACAAAAAATATTTATTATTATTGTTTTGCGCACTTTTCTTAATTACAGGTTGTAAAAAAATACCAAAGTTAGAAAATGGTGCAGAAGTTTTAGTTGAAGTCGATGGAAAACAGTTTACTGCTAACGAATTTTTTGATGAATTAAAAGAAAGATATGGAACTAATGTCTTAGTTAACTTTGTAAACAATTATATCACTGAAAAAGAAATTAATGATGATCTAATTAAATCTGCAAAAGAACAAGCCGAAGCTGAATTTAATTATTATAAATCATTATACAAAACACAATGGAGTGCATTCTTATCAAACTATGGTTACAATTCTGATAATGATTTTATGAAAGATTTAGAAGAAAGTTATAAACAAGAAGAGGTAGTTAAAAAATATATTAAGGAATCTGTTATAACTGATGAAGAAATAAATGAATATTATGATAAAAACATAGCTGGTGAAATCACTGTTAGACATATATTAATTAAAACAAATACAACAGATTCAATGACGGATAGTGAAAAAACTGAAGCAAAGAAAAAAGCTTTAGAAAGTGCTAAAGAAATAATCGATACTTTAAATAAAAGTGAAAATTTAGAAAATGATTTTATTGAACTTGCAAAAGAAAAATCGGATGACTCTACTGCTAGTGAAGGTGGACTTATTGAAAATTTCACAAACGAATCTGGGTTAGTTGAAGCATTTTATGATGCATCTGCTAAACTTGAAGTTGGTAAAATGACTGCTGAACCAGTTGAAACTAAATATGGATATCATGTTATTTACAAAGTAAAACAAAATGATAAACCTGCTTTAGATACTGTTAGAGAAAAAGTTATATCTAATATATGTGATGAATTACTATCAGCAACTAATGCAAAAGATATATATTGGATGGGTCTTAGAGAAAAATATGGTATGAAAATATATGATAGTATAATTTCTGACACTTATAAAGCTGCTGCAAATAATTTGAAAAAACAATCTTAAAAATAAAATAAATGCTTATTGCATTTATTTTATTTTTTCCTTATATATTTCTTTTTTTAATTTTTCTTGATAAGTATAATATTCTAATAATTCTGATCTTAATTTCTTAAAATAATCTTTATTTTTATTTAGTTTAATTATCTTACCATCATATTTTTTTTCTTTTTTATTATCTTCATATCTATATCTAATTAATTTAAGTTCTTCCTCATATAATTTGCTCTCATATATATTTTTTAAATTTTCCAAAATATTTTTAAGTTTATTACATTTAATATATTTATCTATATTAACATATAAAATTGGCAAACTTATTAAAAACATAAAAATTGATACATTAATTAATACTCCAGTAAAAACAAACATACAAAAGAATATTATAATATCTAGGGCAATAA
>CAQHJP010000070.1 GCA_948801035.1 uncultured Bacilli bacterium | reverse complement strand
GTGCTTACACTATTTGGAAACCTTCCATTTGAACTTATTAATATACAAGTATCTGATATAATTTTAATTATAGCAACTGTACTATCAATATATTCAGGCATACAATATTATCAAATTAATAAAGATATAATTTTAGAATAACTTACGTAAAAGTAAGTTTTTTTTTAAAGGATTTTAAATATTTTTATACAATATAACTTATAGAAGCAATTTAATAAAAAAATAAAAAACGAACAAATTTTCGAATTTCTATTGACTTTTATATTTTAATGTTTTATAATTATTTTTGTAAGATACAAGGAGGATTTATGACTAAAACTAATGATAAAACTTTAGATCAAGTTTTACAAGATATAGAAAAACAATTTGGAAAAGGATCAGTTATGAAACTTGGTGATAACGAAAAAAGGGAAATAGATGTAATACCATCTGGATCAATTTCACTAGATTTAGCCTTAGGTATTGGTGGTTATCCTAAGGGAAGAATAATAGAAATTTATGGACCTGAATCAAGTGGTAAAACAACTTTTGCACTTCATGCAATAGCAGAAGCACAAAAAAAAGGTGGTAGGTGTGCATTTATAGATGCTGAAAATGCACTTGACCCTCAATATGCTAAAAATTTGGGTGTTAATATTGATGAACTTTTACTTTCACAACCAGATAATGGAGAGCAAGCTTTAGAAATTACTGAGGCACTTGTTAGAAGTGGAGCTATTAGTGTAATAGTAATAGACTCCGTTGCAGCTTTAGTTCCACAAGCTGAAATAGAAGGTGAGATGGGAGATTCTCATGTAGGACTTCAGGCAAGACTTATGAGTCAAGCACTTAGAAAATTAGCTGGAGTTATAAATAAAACTAATACAGTAGCAATTTTTATAAATCAGTTAAGAGAAAAAGTTGGAGTAATGTTTGGAAATCCAGAAGTAACTCCAGGTGGACGTGCGCTTAAGTTTTATTCATCTGTTAGACTTGAAATTAGAAGAGCAGAAGCTATTAAGTTAGGTACTGATATAATAGGTAATAAGACATCAATTAAAGTAGTTAAAAATAAAATGGCTCCTCCATTTAAAAATTGTACAGTTGATATAATGTATGGTGAAGGAGTTTCACATGAAGGAGAACTTGTTGATTTAGCGTCAGATGCAAACATAATTGAAAAAAGTGGTGCATGGTATTCATATAAGGGCGAAAAAATAGGTCAAGGTAAAGAAAATGTTAAAGAACTATTTAAAAAATATCAAAAATTATGTGAAGAAATAGATGCTAAAGTAAGAACTCACTTTGGAATAAATACAAATAAGGAAGAAAAAAATGTATAATACATTTTTTCTTTTTTGACATTTTTTTTATATTGTGTATAATAATTGCTTAAATGGAGGGGTTAAAAGTGGGATGTATATCAAGTCTTATTACTGATAAGACTAAAATATTAGATTTAAATAGTAGTACTAGTGTAAAATCAAGTGAAAAAGAACAAGTTTTAGACTTAAGTTTTCCAACTGATTTTTGTTATTATTATATGCAAAATATGTATTTTAAAAATAATACGTGGTACTATTTTAAAGCTGATAGTTTAACTAGCTTCTCTATTATGAATGAATTTATTGGTTCTTATTTATCAAAACTTAAGAATTTACCTACTGTAACTTATGAGGTTTCTAAAGTTAATAAAAAATTTGAAATGATATATGGAATTTCCTCTGTTAATTTTAAAAATCAAGATAGTTATAAATATTTTTTACTTCCAGATTTAATTGAAGAAGATATATTATATCCTTGGGATATTAAAGTAATAGAAAGTTTAAAAAAATTTGCTATAAATAGTTTAAATGAAAAACAGTTTTTAAAACAAATATTTGATTTACTTGCAATTGATATATATATGGCTCAAAATGATAGAACTGATGTAAATTTACAACTACAGGTTGATAAGTCAAATGACTTTATAACTCTAGCACCAATTTATGATTATTTTTATTGTGATGATACATCTTGGTTTAAAACACTTAAAAATGTAATTATCAGTTTAAATGATACAACTATTACTAAATTAATAAAAGAATATCCAGAGTTTAAAGTGTCTCTAGAAAGTGTTTTAAGTTATAATATAAAAGAAATTTTAAATCAAATATGTAATGATTACTATTTTAATCAAGATTGCTTAGAATATAATAATATTTTAGATTATTATAAAATTAAAGATGAAAAGCAAAAAGAATATATAAATAGTTTAATTAAATAAAATAACATATAAAAAGGAGGTTATATGAGTAAATATTTATCAAGCCTTGTAACAGCAGATACGCCTTTGCTATATTTAGAGGATGATGAAAATATAAAAATAGAAGAAAAACTTAAAGTACTTGATATTAATAGTGGACTTTGTCAGCTTTATACATCTTATATGAAATTTCATAATGGTACTTGGTATTATTTTAAAAAGGATTTTGATAATATTATCTTTAAATTTCATATCATAGATGAACTTATGGGAAGCTATTTAGCAAAAATTAGAAATTTACCTACAGTAGATTATACTATATCAACATTTAATGATGTATATGGACTTGCTTCTGTTAATTTTAAGAAAAAAGAATTTAAATATTACTCTCTAAAAGACTTAGTAAGTGAAAATTTATTGTATAGAACTGAAAATAGTCTTATTGAAGAATTAAAAAAATTTACTATAAATAGTAAAAATCAAAAAACATTATTAAAACATTTATTTAGCCTATATGCTCTTGATATACAAATGATTCAATTCGATAGAACTAATTTTAATATACAGTTTTCAATAAATAATGAAACAAAATTTTTTGATATAGCTCCAATTTACGATTATTCGTCGTGTTTAGATAAAATGAAAGATGGAATAAATTTAAGAGCTGTTTATGGTATATTAAATTCTTATACTATTCACTATCTAGCAGAACAATATCCAGAATTTAAACAAGCTTTAGAATTATCTTTAGAAATAAGTATGGAAGAAACTTGGAATCAAATATGTGAGGATTATCACTTTAATATGTGTTCTAGTGCATATTATGATATTTGTAAACACTATATAATTAAAGATGAAAAACAAAAAGAATATATTAAAAGTATAATTTAAAAAAAGAACTATTTTAGTTCTTTTCGTTTTCCATTTATGTTTTTTTCTAAAATCATATCTTTGTTTAAATCTTCAATTTCATTTTCAAGTATAAAAAGTTTTGTTAAGTATTTTTTAAATTCTTTTCTTACAGTATCACATTTTTCTTGTGTAACATTTGAAATAACACCAATTTTATCATTAACTATGTTTTGATTTAATGAATCTCTAAAGTCTAAAGCTTTAGATTTTTTATCAAATATTACTGGTATATTTTCAGTTCCTATTGGTAAATCATCATAATCATATGATGTATATGGAGTATGTGTTTTTTTAATTTCAAAACCTGATGATATTGTGTATGGAAATATTACATCATATCTGCATACATATCCACCTTTTGGAAAATATTTTTTACTTTCTCTTATTAAATAACATTTAGATACAACATAGCCTATATTATTATTATAATTGTCTCTAACACTTAAAATACCATAATGAACAGGTAAATACATATCCTCACCTCTTTTTAGTATTATAGCACATTTACTTTATAATGTAACTATAAATTTGACAAAGTTAAAAATTATGCTATAATAATCGGTATAAATTAAAGGGGAAATAATATGAAAAATTATGTGTTAGATAGGGATAAATCAATAGACTTTATATTAAACTACACTATTAAAGGAAATAATATTATAATTAATACTGCATCTAAAGAAAAAATTACAGTACCTAATACTGAAGAATATGAAAAAAATATACTTAAAAATATGAAAAAACAAGTAAAAAAATACGCTTATCAATACGAAAATCATTGGCAAAGTGAATGTGATGAAAATTTTACAATTGTTAAAGCAATTTTGATTAATGCACTTATATGGACACCACTTTGGATATTTACGCTTCCAGTTTTTTTAATTCCATTAGTTGGTGTAAGTGCTTTACTTATTATGTTTATAATTTTTGGAACTAAGTATAAAATTAGTAAAGCGAATCTTGAGGATGCAAAAAAGAATATAATGTTTATAGAAAATGAAGAAGATATAAACAAATATATTGCACATGCAAATGTTTTATCTAAAATGAAATCAGATACTGATAAGGTAACTTTAGAAAGTAATAAGTTAAATATTAATTCTATTGATAAAATTAAATATAAAGAATTAAAACGTATGTTAGAAGCTATGAAATCAGAGCAAGAATGTGAAAATTTTAAAGAATATGTTGGTAGATCCAAAACTTATTTATAAAAACTAAAAGTCTAAATGAACTGAACCCCAAAAGTTGGACAGTTTATTAGTTAGAGGATTGTAACCTG
>CAQHJP010000069.1 GCA_948801035.1 uncultured Bacilli bacterium | reverse complement strand
TCTTCATGAGTATTAGTGTGCAAGCCCATTATGGAGTGTACCTAACCTCCAAAAATTAGGTATATCCTTTTTTTATTGTATGAAGATAACTTCATCTATATACATTTTATCACATATTTTATTTTAATTCAATACAGAATTAAGAGATTATCTTAATTTGTATGTTTCTTTAGAACTATTATTAGTTATTTTTTTATAATTATTTTATCCTTAACATTATCTTTTAGGGAAAACAATATTTTCTTTTCTCTTTCCTTTACTTCATCGATAGTAATTTTAAAATATCTTGCAAGCATAGTATCAGTATAGTTTTCTTGGAATTTCAATATTATAAATGTCATATCTTCTTGTGGCAAATCAGATAATATTTCCAACATATTAGAACTAAATGTTTTTTCTTCTAATTCAACATATTGATTTTTTTTGTCTGCTATAAAATCTATTCTTGATTTACTATTCTTATTATTTTTATCTTTGCTAAACACAATATCATTAAGTGATAATATATTTAATTGATTTTTATATTTTTTTAAATATAATCTAAAATATCCTTTTACACTTAAGTCGATATATTTAATTCTTTGACCAATAATATTCAAATTAGATTTCTCTATTGCATTTAAAATATTTAATTTTATTTCACTATAAAAATCTTCAAAATTACTTTGATCAATATATATATCATAATTAGTACATAACGATTTCATTGTTTTTAAAATGTAACCTTTTAGCTTTAACAAAATTTCATTTCTAGTATCATATAAATTACTTTTATATATAGAGATTAAATCATATAAATCTATATTACTAAAATCAAATTTTCCATTTTTAATATTGTCAATTAATGAATATACTTCTAATATTTTTTCCTGAGTTATTTGTTTATACCCCGATGGGCTTTTATTATCAAAAAAATACCATATCATATTTATAGCTTGATTATATGATAAATTCATATCTTTAAGTATAACTACATAATTATAATCTATTTTTAGAAAATTACATATATCTGTTAACTTTTGTTTATTATCCACTTTTTCATTCCTCAAAAAATCAAAAATTTCATTTATACATCTTATATTATTTTTTATTTGTATTTTTTCTATAGTTTCACAAATTATTTTTTCTATATCATTATCATTTAAATTTGGACTGTTTTTTTGTAAATAATTAAGCCTATGCTTAACGATATCATAATCAATATTATTTTGAATACAATATTCTTTTAATGGAATATCTTTATAAAAATATTTAAATTTTTTACCTTTGTATTCTTTGTCTTTATATCTTCTATTTTTAAATGTCTTACCCATAGCTATATTTATCAACTCATCATTATCTAATTCTGGATAATCTTTCATTAGATAAAGAATTCTATGCATAATGATATCATAATTAATACCATTATCCTTACAATATCGTCTTAGTGGTATACCTTCATATACATATTTAATTTGTTTATGATAATTATTTATTACCATATTTACTATTTCTTGTTCTGTATAATCACTATATTTTGAATCTTTTCTTTTTTTACATATACTTGATTTTATCGTGGCAAAGTTAATATCATTATCTTTACAATATTTTATCAAAGGAATACCATTATAAAATAATCTACTTTTTCTTGAAATAAATATCACCACCCAACCAATAATTACTTTATATTATACTTTAAAATAATTATTTTTTTATTATAATTTTTGGTAAATTAAAATTTTGTTCTATAGCATCAGGCCAAGATATAAAATCAATATATTTTTTATACTTAAACTTAATTTTATTAAATTCGTCTTTATCCTTTAATCCCATAAATAATTTTTTATTTTCTATAATTGCTTTACGCAATACTTCTTCATTATATTTATTTTGGAAAAGCGATAAAATGACATCTATATCATCAATTTTAGTACTTTTTGAAAATTCTTCTTTTATTATTAATCTACTATTAAACACTGGTTTTATATCATATATATTTAAATGTTTAATATTTATTTCCTCTAGTAAATATATACTTAGTATTGGATACATTCTATACCCTATTTCGCTTAAACTACTATTTGTTAAATTATTTTCTAAAATAATATTGCAAAAAGCTTTGTATGGATCATATTCCTCATTTAAAATATTATATTTTGAAAATAAGGGTAATAATCTATTATATTTTAAAATATATTTATCAATATATTCAGCATTATTTAAATTTAAAAAAACCAAATCTTCAAATTCATAATAGTCCATGTTACTTTTAATTTCATTTAAAATTTTACTTTTACATTCATTAAAATTATGTATATTTATATGCATAAGTATCTCCTTTAATTTGTTATTATACCATAATTTAGTAAATTAGCAACAAAAAAAGGACGTCAAGTCCTTAATTTCTTAATTCTGAATCTGTTTTTTCTTCTACATCTTTAATAATTTTATTAAAAATTTCCATTACTTCTTCTTCAGTTAAAGTTCTCGTATCATCTTTAAATGTTAAAGAATAAGCTATAGATTTAAATCCTGTATTTGCTAAATCAGCTGTATAAACATCAAATACTTTAATATCTTTAAGTAACCTTCCTCCAGATTTCTTAATAACATCTGAAATACTTTTAGAAGTTGTATCACTTTTAGTTTTAAAAGCAACATCTTTAACTATTTCTGGATATTTAGAAGATTGTTTATATTTAAGTGGTTTAATATCTTTAATAAGACTATTTAAAGATATCTCAAATACATATACTTCATCTTTCATAATTTTTGGATGAACTCTACCTATAATACCAATATTTTTATTATCAAGTACTACTCTTGCTGATATATATGGATGCATATCATCAATACTATCTTGTACAAAATCATATCTATTTTTAAGTCCCATATAATTAAACAAATTTTCTAAAATTCCCTTAATTAAATAAAAGTCTGTTTCTATCTTGGTATTATTCCAATTGTTTGACATATATTTTCCACTCATAAGTACACATATTTTACTATCTTCATTAAAATCAGAATCATATGTTTTAGATATTTCATATATAAATACATCTGTATTTTTTCTTGACTTATTATATTCATATACATTTAATAAAGAAGATATTAAAGACTTCCTTATAATTGATTTATCAACACTCATAGGATTAGGTAATTTAATACTTTCTATAGAGTTATAATTAAATAAATTATCCATATCTGGATTTATTAAGGTATAAGTTCTAACTTCTGAAAGACCTAAGCTTCTAAGTACACTAGATACATCTTTAATATATTTTACATCACCCTTATAAGTACCTTTTTTAAGCTCTATTTTAGGTAAAGTGGACTCTAAATTATAATATCCGTAAAGGCGTCCAATTTCTTCCGCAATATCATTTACATATGGATCAATATCAAGTCTTCTATTAGGTATAGTAACTGTAAATGTATCGTTATCTAATTTATAATCAAAATCAAGTCGTGATAATTCTTTTTTCATATCTTCTAAGGAAATTTCTATTCCAAGTAATTTATTAACTTCCTCTTTTTTAAAGCTTACTTGTTTTAAAGTTTTATCTATATTATCATAACTTACCATACCAGATAAAACTTTTGCATCTGCATATTTTTCAAGTAAATGACACGCTCTATCAATAGCAAAATTAGTATACTCATAATTTAGTCCTTTTCCGTATCTAATAGATGCTTCACTTCTTAAATTAAGTCTAGATGCTGTATTTCTAATAGAAACTGCAGAAAATATAGCACTTTCAATTAAAATAGTTTTTGTACTATCAGTAACCTCAGTATTTTCTCCACCCATAACACCAGCAATACAAACAGGCTTAATATCATCTGTAATAACTATATCATCTGTTAAATTTCTAGTTTTACCATCTAAAGTTATAATTTCCTCGTTATTTGCATCTCTAACAACAATTTTATTACCTAACTTATCATAATCAAAGAAGTGCATTGGCTGACCTATTTCAAGCATTACATAATTTGATATATCAACAACATTATTAATTGGCCTCATACCAGCATTTATAAGTCTTTCTTTTATAAAATCAGGAGACTCTTTAATATGAATATCAGTAACCATTTTTGCTAAATAATAATTACATTTATCAGTTTTAACTTCTAAATTAAAGTGTGATGTAATATCATCAGATATAGCACTATATGAAATATCAGGTAGTGTTACTTTTTTATTTAATATACTAGCTATTTCGTAGGCAAATCCAACATGATAATAGCAATCATTATTTCTGTGTTTATGAACATCTAATTCATAAATTGTATCACTTTTTAAATATTTTAAGAAAGGATCTATTCCAACTGTAGCATCTTGTGGTAATTCATGAATACCTTTATTATAATTTTCTTCAGTTTTTTCTTCTAATCCAAGTTCAAATAATGCACAAATCATACCATTTGATTCTTGTCCTCTAATTTTTCCTTTTTTTATTTCA
>CAQHJP010000068.1 GCA_948801035.1 uncultured Bacilli bacterium | reverse complement strand
TTAATACTAGCAGGAGTAACATTAAATATAACATTACGGAGAAAATGGATTATTAAGTAGGGCAAAGGAAAGCAAAAATGCACATGAACAAGGAGCAAGAAATGATATAGAATTTATGAACAATGCATATAGCTATATGGAACAATATTTTAATAGCAACATAGATTTGAATGATACAACACTACCAGAAGTAAGTCATACGACAAAAGTAAAAGAAGATAATTATAAAATAATAGCAAACCAAAGTGATTCTTCTACGTATGCGCTCTCTTTAATGAAATCATATTTTGAAAGTTATAAATCATATTTACAAAATGAATATTTACTTAGTATGGAAATTGATCCAAATGAAGTTTTGAATATATTAAATTATGAAGTAGAAGTAGTTGATGAGGATAATTTTTTTGCAAATTATATGACAAATTATGCATTTTTATTTATTATAATGGCTATAACTATATCTGCAACTTACCCATCAACTGATACAACAGCTGGTGAAAAAGAAAGAGGTACTTTAGAAACTTTACTTACTTTCCCTGTTAAAAGTAAAGATATAATATTAGGTAAATTTTTATCTGTTTCACTTTCTAGTGCGTTAACAGGAATAATAAGTTTAATACTCATGATAATTAGTTTAAAAATATGCGATAATACATTTGAAATTTATAAAGATATAAATTTAGTACCATCAGTTACAACTGTTATATATAGTTTAGTAGTTATAGTAGCATATTCACTTTTAATAAGTGGTTTATCTATATCTATTGCAAGTAAATGTAAGTCTTTTAAGGAAGCTCAAAGTGCCTTAACTCCACTTACATTTATATCAGTATTTCCATCTATGATAGCATTTTTATCATCTGTTGAAACATCTTTTGTAACATCTTTAATACCATTTTTGAATTTTACATTAATATTTAATGATATAGTAAGTGGTAATTTAAATATTTTATACCTACTTCTTACTTTTATATCAACAATAGTTTTTATAAGCTTAATTATGTATATAATAATTAAACAATATAATAAAGAAAAAGTATTATTTTAATACTTTTTTTTAAATTTAATATGGTATAATATTAGTGGTGGATAGTATGGAAAAAATAATACTTGTGGATGGTAATAATTTACTTTTTAGAAGTTATTACGCTACTGCATATACAGGAAATTTTATGAGAAATTCAAAGGGTGTTCCAACGAATGCTTTATATGGATTTACTAATATGATGAATAAAATTATTACTGAAGAAGCTCCAAGTTATATAATGGTTGCATTTGATAAGGGAAAAACTTTTAGACACGATAAATATGATTTTTATAAAGGTGGAAGAATAGAAACACCAGATGAACTTAAAGTACAATTTCCAATAGCTAAAGATATGCTTAGTAAAATGGGTATCACTTACTATGAAATTGATAATTATGAGGCTGATGATATAATTGGTACATTTGCTAAATATTGTGAGGAAGATCCTAATTTTATAGGTACTATAATATCAAGTGATAAAGATTTATTGCAACTTATAAGCAATGAAATAGATATAAAATTATTAAAACAAAAAGATTATATTAGATATAATGAAGATTCATTTTTTGAAGAATATAAAATTAAACCTATCAATATAATAGATTTAAAAGCTTTGATGGGAGATAGTTCAGATAATATTCCAGGTGTAAAAGGAGTAGGTGAAAAAACAGCTTTAAAACTTCTTCAAGAGTATAAAACTTTAGATGGTATATATGAAAATATAGATAGTATAAAAGGTTCATTAAAAGAAAAATTAATAAATGAAAAAGATAAAGCTTATATGAGTTATGAAATTGCAACTATTTATAAAAATGTTCCAATTAAAATTGATATTGAATCATTAAAATATAAAGGGGCTAAAGATGAGTTAAATGATTTATATGAAGAATTAGAATTTTACTCACTTTTAAAAAAACAAGTTAAAAAAAGTAATATAAATATAGATACTATAGTAGTATCTGATTTAAGTGAAATTAAACTAGATGATAATGTTTCAGTTTATTTAGAACTTACAAAAGAAAATTATCACAAAGCAGATATAATTGGGATGTCTTTATATGATGGTAAAACGTCATATTTTATTCCTAGTGATGTACTTACAAATATAGATTTTTTAAAAAATAAAAATATATTTACATATGATTCTAAAAAACTTTATGTTGCTTTAAAATGGAAAAATCTAAATATTACTAATATTAAAGACGACTTAATGATTTCATCTTCACTTTTGGAATATAATACAAAAGAAGATATAGCATATTTAGCAAATGATTTATCTTATAATATAGAATTTTTTGATAATTTTTATGGCAAGGGTAGTAAATTTAATATTCCAGATATTAATACTTTATCTAAGTATGTTTCATCTAAAGCAATGTTTATATATGAAGTAAATGAAACATTTAAAAATAAAATATATGAAAATAATATGCAAGATTTATATGAAAATATAGAAATGCCTTTAGCAATAGTACTTGGAGATATGGAATATGATGGGGTATATTTAGATAAAAAAGTATTAGATGATATGAAAGAAGAGTTTAAAATTAAATTAGAACTTTTAAGTAAAGATATATATAACATGGCAGGAGTTACATTTAATATCTCTAGTCCAACACAACTTGGAGAAGTTTTATTTGAACGTCTTTTATTACCACATGGAAAAAAAGGTAAAAATGGCTACTCAACTGCAATAGATGTACTTAATAAACTTAAAAATAGTCATCCAATAATTGATTTAATAATTGAGTATAGAACTTTATCAAAATTATATTCTACTTATTTAGAAGGACTATCTAATATAATAATGCCTGATTCAAAAGTTCATACAATATATACTCAGACTCTTACTAGAACTGGAAGACTTTCATCAATCGAGCCAAACCTACAAAATATTCCAGTTAGATCAGAATACGGAAAATTAATTAGAAAAGCTTTTATTCCAAGTGATGATTCTATAATAGTAAGCGGCGATTATTCACAAATAGAACTTAGAATACTAGCTCATTTTTCTAAAGTCCCAGAACTTGTTGAAGCTTTTAAAAATGACTTAGATATTCATACAAAAACAGCTTGTGATATATTTAAAATAACTCCTGATGAAGTTACTAAGTTAAATAGAAGAGTTGCAAAAGCTGTAAACTTTGGTATTATTTATGGTATTAGTAGTTTTGGTTTATCTGAAAATTTAAATATTACACCTAAAGAAGCTAAAAAATTTATTGATGATTATTTAAATACATATCCAGGTGTTAAACAGTATATGGATTTAACTATAAAAAAAGCTTATAATGATGGTTTTAGTCTTACAATGTTTAATAGAAAAAGAACTATTTTGGAACTTAAAAATACAAATTATATGATAAGACAACAAGGTGAGAGAATGGCACTTAATACTCCAATTCAAGGTACTAGTGCTGATATTATTAAAAAAGCTATGGTAGAAATTCATAAGGAATTTATTAAAAATAATTTAAAAAGTAAAATGATAATTCAAGTACATGATGAACTAGTATTTGATACATTAAAAGAAGAAAAAGAACAAGTTGTAAATATTATGAAAAATGTAATGGAAAATATATGTAAATTGGATGTACCACTAAAAATTGATATAGAATATGGAAATAACTGGTACGAAGCTAAATAAGGAGGACATATGATAGATATAAATTTAATAAAAGAAAATAAAGAATTAGTAAAAGAAAATATTAGAAAGAAATTTCAAGATGAAAAATTACCTTTAGTAGATGAGGTTTATAATTTATATGATGAATATAGAAAAGCAAAATTAGATGGAGATAATTTAAGAAGTTTAAAAAATCAAAAAAGTAATGAAATCGGACTTCTTATGAGAAACAAAGAAATAGATAAAGCAAACACTATAAAAGAAGAAATTAAATCATTTGATTTAGAAATAAATAAATTAGAAATTAAAGAAGAAGAATTAGATAAATTAATTAAAGAAAAAATGATGGTTATTCCAAATATTATAGATTCTAGTGTACCAATTGGGAAAGATGATTCAGAAAACGTTGAAATTGAAAAATTTGGAGAGCCAATAGTTCCTGATTATGAAATACCACATCATGCTGATATTATAACTAAACTTGCTGGTCTTGATAAAGAATCAGCAGGACGTACATCAGGAGAAGGTTTTTACTATTTAACAGGTGATATTGCAAGACTTCATGAAGCACTTCTTGCATATGCTAGAGATTTTATGATAAATAATGGTTTTACATATTGTATTCCTCCTTTTATGATACATTCAAAAGTTGTAGAAGGAGTTATGTCATTTCCAGAAATGGATGCTATGATGTATAAGATTGAAGGAGAAGATTTATATTTAATTGGTACTAGTGAACATTCAATGATAGGTAGGTATCAAAATCAAATTATAAAAGAAAGTGATTTACCAATACTTATGACTTCATATTCACCATGTTTTAGAAAAGAAGT
>CAQHJP010000067.1 GCA_948801035.1 uncultured Bacilli bacterium | reverse complement strand
TGGATTTGGTATTGGAGCATCTGGTTATATTAATGATACTAGGTATGATAATACTAAATCATATAAAAAATATATAAGTGGTTTTTATAGAAATGATGAAAATATTTTATCTATAAAAGAGAAAATAGAAAATGAATTTATATTAGGTTTTAGAAAAATAAATGGTATTAGTATAGAGGATTTTAAAAATAAGTATTCATTTGACTTAAAAAATTTAGAAATAGTAAAAAAATTAGTGAGTGAAAAAAAATTATTAATTAAGGATGATTTTATTAAAATAAATCCTAAATATATTTATACATCTAATAGTATTCTTTTAAATTTTATAGATTTTATGGATAATTAGTTATAAACTTTAATAAGTTTATTATATGAAGATAATATCACATAGAGGTTCTAATGTAAGTGAATACAAAAATAATACTAAAGAAGCTTTGCTTAAAGCTTTAAATACTGATTTTATAGATGGAGTAGAGTTTGATGTTCGAATTACTAAAGACAAGAAAATAGTAATTATTCATGATCCTATAATTGATTTTGTATCAGATGGTAGTGGTATAGTAAGTAACATGAGTTTAAAAACTTTAAAAAAATATAATTTTGGTACAAAGGAAAAACCATGTAAAATATGTCAGTTAGATGAATTTTTAAAATGTGTACATACAAATAAAATAATATTAATTGAACTTAAGTTTGAAGGAAGTAATTATAAAGTTTATTCAAATATTATTTATAACATAATAAAAAAATATAATCTTAACATATACATATGTAGTTTTAATTATAATTTATTAAAATATTTTAATAAACTATATAATAGATGCGGATTATTAATAGGAAATATGATTAATACTGATAAATTATATAATACATTTAATTTTAATATTGTATCTTATAAATATAAGAATATAATAACAAATAAAAAAACATTTTTATGGACTATAAATGAATATAAAAGTGGTTTAGATAAATTTTATGTAATTACTGATAAACCTTATTTATTTAAAAACTAATTTTCTTGCATTAAGTGAGATAATGGCTGAATTATTATCAATGCTTCTTATACTTTTAAGAAGTTTTTTTCTTAGCCTTCTTGTTACAATAATAACTATAATATTGTTATTAACTATATAATTAGATATATCAAATTTATGTAGTTCTTTAATTATTTTTTCTTCTTTATCAGATATGACAAAAAGCATATTAGAACCAAGTGCTATTTTTTCTTCCATTATACTACCTATTAAACTACCAATAAAACTTCCAAGTGCAAAAACAATGATTTTAAAATAATCTTTTTGTATATTAGTAATTACGAAGGTAGTAGATATAACCCATATTAAAGCTATTATTAAGTTTAATATAGCGCTTATTAATTTTCTTCCGTTTGCCAGTACTATCATTCTAAGTGTTGATATAGCATTTTCTAATATTTTTGATACGAAAATAAAAAAATAAATCATATAATCACCACTATTAGTATGATTTATTTTAATAATTTTATTTTCTATTTATTCCAATAACACTACCAAATAAGCTTGATAGTATAACTATTATGTATGTAATAAAAGTATCTATATTAAATCCTAGTTTTAAAATTAAGTTAAATATAAAAAATATAAAAATAAAAATACCAGAAAATTTTAATCCTTCTAAAAAACCTTTAGTTTTTGATTTTCTACCAAGTGCAAATGACCCTACAAATAAAGATATTGCTAATATTATAAATTCAAATACATTTGTGATATTATCACTTAAAACATTAAAATAATTAAGCATAGAAACTACTAAAGATAAAGTTAAAATTAGTATTAAACTTGTTAAAAAACATTTAATTAAATTTTTAAAATACATATAATCACCTAATAAATACTATGAATATGTATAAATATTAGAACTTTTAATCATAATAAAATAGGTGATTATATGTATATTACTTTAATATTTAAAACAATAGTTTTGTATTTTTATATTATTTTATGTTATAGAATGATGGGAAAAAAAGAAGTTGGTAAATTAAGTATAATAGATTTAATTGTTTCTATTTTAATAGCAGAAATAGCAGCTATGTGTATAGAAGAAGAATCTAGAAGTATATGGATGAGTATAATACCTATTTTAGTACTTGTAATTGTGCAAATAATTTTAAGTTATTTAACTTTAAAAAGCCCTAAAGTAAGACATCTTATTGATGGTTCACCAAAGATTATAATAAATAGAGGTATAATAAATTTTAAACAAATGCAAAAATTAAGATATAGCCTGGATGATTTAGTGTCACAATTAAGAGAGCAAAGTATAAAAAATATTTGTGATGTAAACTATGCTATACTTGAGAATAATGGTAAATTATCAGTATTTAAGGATAATAATATATATCCTATGCCTATAATATTAGATGGTAAAATAGATTTTGATAGTTTAAAAAACATGAGAAAAGATATAAGCTGGGTAAATAATATATTAGATAGTAATAAAGTTAAATTAGAAGATGTTTTTTATGCTTTTTATACAAATGATAAAACATATATAATAACAAAGAATAAAAATACTTGACAAACATATAATTAATGGTATAATTAATAAGGAATGAAGAAGGAAAGCGAGTATCTACTCCACCTGATAGCGAATAGCTATGGGTTTATAGGCCAAAGTTTTTTTGAGTTTATAAAAGGGTGGATACTACGTATCTGCCCTTTTTTATCGTTGGAGGTGTCAATTTATCGCAAATAATAAAAAAGACTCATTAATAAATGAGCAAATAAGAGCGAAAGAAGTTATGGTGATAGGTCCTAAAGGTGAACAACTTGGAACTAAAGCTATAAAAGATGCTTTAACTTTAGCATCTTATGCAGGATTTGATTTAGTTTTAATTAATCCAAATAGTAATCCACCTGTTTGTAAAATAATGGATTACAACAAATTTAAATATGAAAATAAAAAAAGAACTAAAGAAAATTTAAAAAAACAAAGAGAAGCTAATTTAGAAATGAAAGAGTATAGGTTATCTGTTACAATTGATGTTCATGATTTTGATACTAGAGTTAAAAATAGTTCTAAGTATTTAGAAAAAGGTCATAGAGTAAAAGCAACTGTAAAATTTAAGGGTAGGGAAATGGCTCATCCTGAATTAGGTAAAGATGTTTTATTAAGATTTGCTGAAGCGCAAAAAGAAATTGCGGTTATTGAACAAAATCCTAAATTAGAAGGCAAAGTAATGTCTATAATTTTAGGTCCAAATAAAGAAAAGTAGGAGGAATTTAAATGGCAAAAAATAAAATGAAAACTCATAAGGGTACAAAAAAAGTTTTAAATGTTCGTCAAAGTGGTTCAATTAAAATTGGTCATCCAGGAACAAGACATAATACTGGTAAAAAGAATGCAGCATCTAACCGTGTTGGTAGAGCTCAATCTGGATTAAGTAATAGTGATTACAAAAGAATTAAGGATTTAATATAAGGAGGATTTATGACAAGAGTTAAAGGTGGAACAATTTCACGAGCAAGACATAAAAAAGTAATGAAACAAGCCAAAGGATATTTTGGTAGTAAACATAGATTATTTAAATCAGCTAATGAACAAGTTATGCATTCAGGTAAATATGCATATAGAGATAGAAGACAAAATAAAAGAAATTTCAGAAAATTATGGATTACTCGTATTAATGCAGCATGTAGATTAAATGGTATTAGTTATTCAAAATTTATTAATGGTTTAGCTAAAGCTGATATAGTTATTAATAGAAAGATGTTATCTGAAATAGCTATCGATAGTCCAGAAGTATTTGCAGAACTTGTTAAAGCTTCAAAAGAAGCACTTGCTGGCAAAACTGTTAAAAAAGCTGAAGTAAAAGAAGCTAAAACTAAAGAAGTTAAAGCTGAAGTAAAAACAACTGATTTATCAACCAAAACAGTAGCTGAATTAAAAGAACTTGCTAAAGAAAAAGGAATTGAAGGAATATCTTCAATGAAAAAAGCAGACCTAATAGCTGCACTTGAAAAATAGTTTAAATACTATTTTTTTTATTTTAAAAAAATATTGGATACACTCCAATATTAATTACTTTTAATACCAATTAGTAAGCTTGTGTTTGATAAATCTAATGAACTGATTAGTTTATTAAAATCATTAAAATTTAAACTTAAAATATCATCGTATCTTTTTGTATTAAATTTTTTATAAAATATAATATCATTTATAATATTATGATTAAGTCTAAATATATTATCTGATAAATATACTAAAGAGCTTATTAAAGTTTTCTTTTTTCTTATAAAATCATCTTCATCTACTTTAAGAAATTTCATTTCAGTATTAATTCTATTTATTACCTCATCTGCATATTCAGTCATTGCACATACAAATATAATTAAGTAATCATCTACAATATTATAATCAATAGCAAGTGGTTCATTAATTATCTCATCATTAATTAACTGTTCACAAAATTTACTAGTACTACCTAATTTACAATCAAATAAAGTAAGCGTATATATAATAGATTTGTAATTACATTTAAGTGGTAT
>CAQHJP010000066.1 GCA_948801035.1 uncultured Bacilli bacterium | reverse complement strand
TTGAAGAAGAATGTAAATTACAAATAGAAAATGCAAGAAAGATTGAATCAAAATAGGCTTGCATAAATTCCAGCCTCCTATCAAGAAGAAGGAAAAGATGCAGTAAGTTTAGAACTAGGCACCATTATCATAATTCCCGCAAATGTAAAACATTGGCATGGTGCTAAAAAAGATTCATGGTTTAGTCATATAGCTGTAGAAGTGCCTGGAGAAGATACATCTAACGAATGGTGTGAACCAGTAACTGATGAAGAGTATGAACAATTAAATAATGTCAATATAAAAATAGTAAAGGAAGTGATAAGAAATGAAAAAGGAAGTGGTTCAAACAGATAATTTTTTAATATATGAAACCAATGATAAAGTAAAAGTAGAAGTTATATTAGAACAAGAAAATATATGGATGACCCAAGAACAAATAAGTAAACTTTTCAATAAAGCTAAATCTACCATTAATGAACATATTAGAAATATTTATTCTGAAGAGGAACTGTTAGAATCAAATACGATGAGAAAATTCGGAAATTCCGAATTTTCTACTAAACCTACAAATTATTATAATTTAGATATGATAATTGCTGTTGGATTAAGAGTAAAATCTAATAGGGGTACTCAATTTAGAATATGGGCAAATGAAATATTAAAAGAATATTTAGTTAAAGGATATAATTTAAATGTAGATAGATTTAAAAATAATGGCGGCGGAATTTATTTTGATGAATTATTAGAAAAAATTAGAGATATAAGATCATCTGAAAAAGTATTTTGGAGAAAAATATTAGATATTTATGCTACTAGTATAGATTATAATCCAAAAAAAGAAATAACTATTAATTTTTTCAAAACTGTGCAAAACAAAATACACTTTGCTGTTTCTAAAAACACAGCCGCAGAAATTGTATATAATAGAGTTGATAGTAAAAAAGAAAATATAGGGTTAACTAATTTTAAAGGTAATATGCCAACAAAATCAGAAACTGAAATTGCTAAAAATTATCTAACTTTAGAGGAACTTGAAATATTAAATAGATTAGTATCAGCATATTTAGATGTTGCAGAAATTAATGCATTAAAACATAATCCAATGAAAATGGATGATTGGATTAGGGAATTAGATAGTTTTTTAACAATGACTCACAATGATATATTAAATAATAAAGGTGCAATATCTCATGAGCAGGCATTACAAAAAGCACATGAGGAATATAATAAATATATGCAAACACATTTAACACAAGTAGAAAAAGATTATTTAGAAGTGATGAATTTAGAAATAAAACAGATTAACGATGATAAATAGACTTGCATAAAAACTAAAATAAAATTTGATAAAAAATCAGGAGGTGAAGTTGATGAATGAAAGTAATATAATTTTATATGAGACAGATGATGGAAATATAAATATTGATGTATGTGGTTGATAATAATTAGTTTAAGGAGGATTTTTGGAATATTTATTTGAATTTATATTAGAACTTATTTTTGATGGTAGTATTGAGATAAGTAAAAGTGTTAGGGTGCCTAAATATATTAGATATCCATTAATTGCATTAATATCATTATTTTTTATATCAGTTATTGGACTTATATTTTTTGTAGGCATTTTATCATTAAAAGAAAATATACTTTTAGGAATATTTTTTATATTAATTGGTTTATTTTTATTTATTTCATCTATTATAAAATTTAAAAAGACATATTTAAATATGAAATAAAATTTTTTAAATAAACATTTATATTAATTTAAGTACTTTTTTGAGTACTTTTTATGTGCAAAAATA
The DNA here is from genome assembly GCA_948801035.1 of uncultured Bacilli bacterium. Classification (GTDB taxonomy): domain Bacteria; phylum Bacillota_I; class Bacilli_A; order RF39; family UBA660; genus Faecisoma. The sequence goes on along the minus strand of CAQHJP010000066.1, from coordinate 2,819 downwards.
CTAAAAAATGGTATAATTTATATGGTGGTTTTTATGCAGATAGATACTGTTGATATGAATAAAGTAAGTCCTATGATGAGACATTACATAGAAACTAAAAAAGAAAACAAAGATATAATAATTTTTTATAGGTTAGGGGATTTTTATGAAATGTTTTTTGATGATGCAATACTTGCATCTAAAGAATTAGAACTTACTTTAACAGGTAAAAATGCAGGACTTGATGAGCGTATTCCAATGTGTGGTGTGCCTTATCATGCTGCAAATATGTATATAGATAAATTAGTTTTAAAGGGTTATAAAGTAGGTATATGTGAACAATTAGAAGATCCTAAAAATGCTAAAGGCATTGTTAAAAGAGGAATGATACAAATAATATCAAGTGGAACAGTAACTACAGAATCTTTAAATGAAAAAGAAAATAATTTTATAGGATTTGTAATTGATTTTAATCACGCTTACGCCCTATGCTATTCTGATATTACTACTGGTGAGATGTATGCTATGCTTCTTGAACATAATCAAACAAAACTTATAAGTGAAATAGTTAGTATTAATATTAAGGAAGTTGTAGTAAAATCTAATTTTGATAAAAATATATATTCACTTCTTAAAAATAGTTTTAAAATAACTATGTCATTATTTGATAATTTAGAAGATCTAAAAAATTATACTTATATTTATGAAGATATAAAAGATGTAAGACTTATTGAGGCAATTAAGTATTTACTAAGTTATATTAAATATACACAATTTAAAGATTTATCACATTTGCAAAAAGTAATTGTAATTGAAAATGATAATTATTTAAAAATGGATATTCATACAAAAAGAAATTTAGAACTTACAGAAACTTTAAGGTTAAAACAAAGAACACATTCTCTTATTTGGCTTCTTGATAAAACTAAAACTGCAATGGGTTCTCGTAAACTTAAAAGTTTTATTGAAAGTCCACTTGTAGATATTAGCAAAATAGAAAAAAGATATGATGTTGTTGATACATTGTTAAAAGAATTTTTACTTGCCGATGATTTATGTAATTGTTTAAATAAAGTTTATGATTTAGAAAGATTACTTGGAAAAGTTGCTTTTAATTCTGCTAATGCAAGAGATTTATTACAACTTAAAATATCACTTAGTGTTTTTCCAGAAATAAATAAAATATTAAAGCAGATTAATTTTTATGATGAAATAAGCGATATGACTGATTTATACGAGCTACTTGATAAAAGTATTTATGAAGAACCTCCTGTTTCAATTAAAGAAGGCTATTTAATAAAAGAGTCTTATAATAGTGAACTTGATGAACTTAAAAATTTAAGAAAAGGTGGCAAAGATTTTATTGCAAGATTTGAATCAGAGGAAAAAGAAAGAACGGGAATAAAAACATTAAAAGTAGGATATAATAAAGTCTTTGGATATTATATTGAAGTATCAAAAGGAAGTACTAATTTAGTTAAAGAAGAATATGGTTATGAAAGAAGGCAAACTTTATCTAATTGTGAAAGATATATAAGCCCAATATTAAAAGAAAAAGAAGCTTTAATTTTAAATGCTGAAGAAAAAATTGTAGATTTAGAATATCAATTATTTGTAGATATTAGAAATGAGGTTAAAAAATATATACCAGAATTACAAAGAATTGCTAAAGTTATAAGTGAGGTGGATGTTTTAGAATCTTTTGCAAATGTTTCAAGCACGAATAATTATGTAAGGCCTAAATTAAATAATTCTAATTATTTAAGAATAATTAATAATAGACATCCAGTAGTAGAGGAAGTTTTAATGAATTCTGAATATGTTTCAAATGATATTATTATGGATGATGATACAAATATATTACTTATAACTGGACCTAATATGGCGGGTAAATCAACTTATATGAGACAACTTGCAATAACTGTTATTATGGCTCAAATAGGATGCTTTGTACCTGCAGATTTAGCTGATATTAAAGTTTTTGATGCTATTTATACTAGAATTGGTGCATCAGATGATTTAGTATCGGGTGAATCTACATTTATGGTAGAGATGAATGAGGCTAATAATGCTATTATAAATGCAACTAGTAATTCTCTTATTTTATTTGATGAATTAGGTAGAGGTACTGCTACTTTTGACGGTATGGCACTAGCACAATCTATAATTGAGTATATACATGATGTAGTAAAATGTAAGACGTTATTTTCAACACATTATCATGAACTTACTGATTTAGAAAACAATTTATCACATCTTAAAAATATACATGTATCAGCTAAAGAAGAAAATGGTACTATCACATTTTTACACAAAATAAAAGAGGGTAGTATAGATAAAAGTTATGGTATACATGTTGCAAAACTTGCTAAACTTCCTGATTCTTTAATAAAAAGAGCAGATCAAATACTTAAAATATATGAAGAAAAAGAATTTAAAAGAGATGTTAAAGTACAAGAAGCTTTACCACTTTTTGAAAGTAGTAAAAGTGAGGTAGAAGATGAGTTATCTAAATTAAATATTTTAGATATAACGCCAATAGATGCTCTAAATATACTTTATAAATTAAAAGAAAAAGTAAAATGAGTTGATTTGAAAAAAGAATTGATATATAATATTATTTAGTAGTTGAAACTACTTAGAAGGAAGATTAATATGGAATTAAAAGGAACAAAAACTGAAACAAATTTAATGACTGCATTTGCAGGCGAATCTCAAGCTAGAAATAAATATACTTATTATGCTTCTAAGGCTAAAAAAGAAGGATATGAACAAATAGCTGCTATTTTTGAAGAAACAGCAGGAAATGAAAAAGAGCATGCTAAAATATGGTTTAAATT
>CAQHJP010000065.1 GCA_948801035.1 uncultured Bacilli bacterium | reverse complement strand
CATATTATTGGCAATATTTATCATATATATTCTAGATAATAATTGCACAGCTTCGTGATAAGTTAAATTTTCATAATTTCTTATATAATCTATCATGTTAAATGATGAACCACAGCCAAAACATAAACATAAACCAACACCATCAGTAACCCCAAATGATGGTGTTTTTTCTATATGGAATTGGCAAGAAAACATTACACTTGCATCTGAATATAATTTTATTTTATTATGTTCATTATTTGTAAAAACTAGGTGCAATAAAGACCCAACATCAAACACTTTTTCTTTTAATGTATTATTAATTATATTTTGTTCTATACTTTTACGAATCTTGTAAAAATCATTCAGTAATGTTTCTATTTTTTTAATAAAGAAAATATTTAAATCTACATTTCTGTGAGTAAACATTTCATTATTTAATGATCCTCTTATTTTATTTAGTTCTATTAAAATCGTAGTTATGTCTCCATAGTCAACTCTATCAAGTCCTTCATAAAACATAGCTGAAGTGTATTGATTAAGTTCAGTTTCATATTGATTTAATATATTAAATATTTCATTATCAATATCATAAGCATATTCTATGTCTTCTATTTTTCTACTCATATTCTTTTCTTCCTTCCTATATGATTTCTAGCAAATTCATTTAGTTTTATTAATCTTTCTCTTTAGTTAATGCCTAGTTTAATAAATTCTGTTTAAATTTTTTAAATTATTTCTGTTTTATTTATAGTCTAATAAAAGTCTTTTATATTCATCACTATCTATAGAAATAGTTTTATCCTTAGGTATAAGATAATTAAACATATCTACTGCTCCAAGTTTATATGCAAATTGAGGGTATAAAAAATTTTTATCATATTGTAAAAACATTCTATATAAAATTAGATTAAGAAAAATACTAAATTCATTTTCAATACTTCCATCTATAGTAAAAAGGTTCGCATTAAAAAGCATTTTTTCAAAAATATTTTTCCACTCAGCATTCGCATAATCATATCGAAAATAGTCAATCATTCTTTCTAAAATCGGCTGTCTTGTTTTAAAATTTAGTATTCCATTAGACATACCATACATTGCTATGTGTTCTAAAAATTTAATAGCAAGTGCAAGTTCTTTATCGTCTTCAATTTGAATTAATTTATCAATTGCCCTATCTGCATTTACATGTGAAAAAGCATGAATTGTACGACAATAAAAATAGGCATCATATTTATTATGTACCATTAAATGTCTATATAATTCGATAAATTTACTTCTAAAAGCAATATAATCGTCATTAACATCATCAATAGCTTCTTGAATATCATATTCTAAATCCATATCAGCATCTTCTGAATTATAATAAAACATATTTCTAGCACTTTCTTCTTGTATATCTGGCTTATTTACAAAAAATTGCCTTTTTAAAATAAACATTGCTGTTTCATAATCAACTTTATTAAATATTATATCTTTTCCACGAACATTTAATGTCATAGTTATCTCCTCATTTTGTATATGTTATCATAATTAACTTTTTTAAAAATTATTTATTAATTTTAGTTAAGACAAATTGGTTTCCTTGATCTTTTATATCTAATTCTACTTTTTTTGAAGAAGATATTTTTTCTATAGCAACAGGTTTATTAATTCCTTCTTTTAAAAATTTAATATGATAAGAATTTAATTTACTTGCTGGTACTTGTATTTTTAAAACTTTTGTTATTAAATCTTCATCAATATTATCTTCTTCATATGATTCAAATACTAATTTATCTGCCTTTGAATCATATTGTATACCTGACCTTAAAAATCCATTATTGTTAGAACGAATATATAAATCAATACTTGATGGAGAAATATATAAAGAAGCATCAGCATCAGAAATACTTTCTTCAATAAAATTAGATGTTATATTATTTGCAAAATCTGAAGTTAAAATATTTTCTACTTGTTCATTAAAATTTTTTTCTGAAATGGGACTAGGTTTTACTCTAACTGGATAATTTTTTTGTCCATAAAAGTGATACTCATTATTATCTTCTACTAATTTTATAGTAGGATAGTCATAAATATACATGCCTAATTTTATACTTAAATTAGTAATAAATTTTTGAACTAGATTTCTTTTTAGTGTATATTCACAACGTAATACTGGTTTTTTATAATCTTTATCCTTATAAAATTCAGAATCACTAATATAAAATCTATAATCTTCAACTTTTCTTTCATTTATTGAACATAAACTTTTTAATTGTTCTAACTTTTGTTGATTTAGTTGATATTCTCCTCTAAGTCCTAATATAATTTCTTTTAGTGTATAAAAATATTTTGTTTCCATGATATACATCCTTTCTTATTTTTTTATAGGTAAATATGTATCAGCTGTAATATATTTATCTTGTCCATAATATCTATAAGCTTTTTGTAATGGTTTTTTAATATCTTTTTCTATAAGATTTTCATTAGCATTTTCTAGTGCATTATAAATTGTATAACTTGTGTATTCTTTTAGAATATAAAGTACATCAATTTCATTACATGGACCTCCATATGAATGTTTTGCTATTTGTATAATATATGAATAATTTAAAGATTTATATATTTGGATTAAATATCCTTGATCTATTACATTAAGTAAAAGTGGATATTCATTTAAAATATTTAACATATCTGAACTTAGTTCAATCATTTCCATACTTTTTTCTAAAGATTTTAACGCAAATCCTTGTACCTCATTATTTTTTTTATTTATATAAATTGTAAAATAATCATCTAATAATTTTTCCATTTAAAAACCTCCTTAAAAATCAATAATAACTTATATTTTAAAATATTTTCTTTTTTCTATTTTTTTCATTTTATATTCATAATAATAATATTCATCATCTTGTCTACTATATTTAAATCCTTCACTTAAAAATAATGATATAGAGCTAGTGTTCGTAGGTAAAATATAAGCTACTACTTTACTTGCACCTCTTTTTTTAAGATATTTTAATATATAATTTAGAAAATATTTTCCAAAACCTTTTTTCCTATAATTTTTTTTAATTATTATACTTATTTCTGTAGATAAGTCTTTATCAAACTTTTTTACAGTTAAAAATCCTACAGGAAATGAATAGTAAAATAAACCATATAACTCATAAAAATTTTTAAATTCATCAAAATAATTAAGTGGCGTTTTATTAATATCATAATCAGATACTAAAAGCCACGTTTTGGATTCATCATATTTAGCAGCTAATTTAAAATATAAATTATAGTCTTTACTATTTGTTAAATCTTTAATTCTTAAATTTTCCATAAAACCTTCCTGTAAAAGTTATTATAACATATATTTTTTGAATTCATATACATATTTATTAATTTTATTAATATTATAATATAAAGAGAGGTTAATTATGGTACACCACACTTTAGATCCTATTTACGATGAATTTAGTGAAATTTTAATACTTGGTAGTATGCCAAGTATTAAATCTAGAAAGTTAGGTTTTTATTATTCTCATCCTCAAAATCGTTTTTTTAAAGTATTAGCTAGTGTTTATAATGAACCTATTCCCATTTCTAAAAAAGAAAAAATTAATTTTTTAAAAAAACATCATATTGCTTTATTTGATGTTTTAAAAAGTTGCGATATTGATAAATCTAAAGATAGTAGTATTAAAAATATAAAAGTTAATAATTTTAATAATATTTTAAAAAATAGTAAAATTACTAAAATTTTTACAACTGGTAAAAAAGCTTTTGAATTATATGAAAAATACTGTTATAAAGATACATTAATTCATGCAGTTTATTTACCTAGTACTTCTGCAGCTAATATATCCTACTCATTAGAAAAATTAATTGAATCTTATAAAAAAATTAAATATTAAAGGAGAATTATGAATATAAAAACACTTAGCTTATTTAAAAATACTTTACTTAATTTAAAATTAAAGGAGAAAAAATATGAAGATCCTATAGGAAGTTATTGTTATTATGGATATTTTTATATTTTAAATGATACAAACTTAATTATATCTGATAAAATTTGCAATGATCCATATAATGAAATAAAAACTCATTATTATACAATAAAAATAGTAAGTAAAAATACAAGTAAAACTTTATATAATTGTTTTAACAAAAATGAAACAAATGCTTTGTCAAAGTTCAAAAAAACTAAAATAATAAATAAAATAAGTGATGAAGAAATTAATAAAATTCTTAATGTAATTAGAAATAGTCCTAAGGCATTAGAAATATTTGCTTACTATCTTGAAAAACTAGGTGTATATTTTGAAGGCAGTAATAAATTACTTATTAAAGATGATATAATAAACAAAATATCATATGTAAAAAAAGCGCGAATTTTTAACGTTTAAATTCGTGCTTTTTAATATTTTTATAAACTAATTTTTATTTCTTGATTCATTAAACAAATATTGTATAGCTAATCCACAATATTTCCCGTAAGTTTCTAAACAATATTTTCTAATATTTTTTTCACCTTCTATATTGTATCTATCTAACATTATTTTTTTAACCCAAGTATCTATGGGAAATACATCAAATCTATTATATGCAAATAACAAAATACATGAGGCAACCTTAGGACCAATTCCATTATTTTTAGTTAAATATTCTAAAGCTTCGGCAGTATTA
>CAQHJP010000064.1 GCA_948801035.1 uncultured Bacilli bacterium | reverse complement strand
GATGTCTGTAATTTTTCCCTCAACGCCGTTTGTTATAATATAATCACCCTTTTTTGTAGATATTATTCCTCCATCATTACGAATATTTTTAACTTTATCATCTTCCCATACTATTGCACCGGACTTAGAAGCTATATAGTTAATATTGCTATCACAACTACCCATTAATACCACATCTAATGGTGGTAGATATTTCTCAATCATATCTTTATGTGCTTGTTTTTTTAATATATCTAAACAATTATTAGATATTTCTTTATTTATTATTTCGCCTTTATATAACATTTCAAATACTTTAGCATATTCATATGGCGTAGTCGTAGCTAGTTCTAAATATTTTGAAATATTTATTTCATGTAATAATTTAGTGTTTTTAAAACCTAGTTCTTGAATTGTTCTATTTATATTATCAATTCCTAAATAATTAATTAATTTGTTAGAAGCTATATTATCACTTTCTGTTATCATTAGTGTTGCATAATCTTTAGATCTAAATTTTAGGCCATAATCAAAATTATTAATTATACCAGAATTCATTCCAGAAATATTATCATCTTCGGTATATACAAAATAATCATTTTTACTTATTTTTCCTTCATATAATTGCTTAAAGTATTCAATTAAAATAAATGTTTTTATACAACTTGCAGTTTCAAATATACTATTTTCATTATATTTTATACTATTACCATACATATCAGTAATGTATATTCCAATATCATATTTACAATTTTTAACTATATTTAATATTTTTTCTTCTAAGTTCATTTTATCACCTACTATTATTTTATCATACTTCACATAAATATGATAAAAACTATTTTTATTAAAAAAAGCAGATATAAATCTGCTTATCTTAGTATATTAAAATCCACCAAATAAAGATCCAATACTTGAAACTGCTTCAAGTAAAATTTTTACTATAACAAAATATACAATTATTAATAATAAACTATATGAAGCTGTATTATAATATACTTTCATAATATCTTTTAATTTAACTTCTGAATTTACTAAACTTGCAAATACTGAAATTGAATATACTGTAAATATTATTGTTGAAATTATAGCAAGTGGTGAATATATTAAACCAAGTATTCCTGATACTACAACTGTACCTAAGAAAAATGGAATTGCAGCTACATATGTAATACTTAAAAGCTTAGTAAATTTTGCTTCTTTTTTAAATATTAAACTCATAATATAGAAAACTCCAGCAATTACAAGCATAACTACTATATATATAAGTAAATTTTTGAAAATTAAACTTAAATAATTAATTTCACTTAACCCATCAAAACTAAATGTTGATGAAACTTTACCAGTAAAACTAATTGAAGTTTGTTTAAGTGAAGTAATCATAGTCATTATTAAATTTATAATTACCATACTAACTGATAAGATTAAACCAGTAATACCTACACTTTTTAAATCATCACTTTTTTCACTTTCCATTGGTTTTAATAAATAATTTTTTAAATTATTTAAATTATCTAATAACATTTGTACATATTTATTAGAACTTTTTGTATTTTTTTCCATAATATACCTCCTTCTGAACTTATTTTATCATATTTAATTAAAGTTTTAAAGCTTTAATAATAAATTATATTCTAAAAAAATAAAAAAATCCAAATAAATGGATTTTTATAATTTTAAATCTTTTATTAAACTATTATAGTATGGGACTAAACCTATTTTATCTGGTGTATGTTCTGGTAATTGCCAAAAGTCATATCCTGGATAATCATTACCCTCTATTATACCAGGACCATCTTCACCTATAAAAACATCCCAACCGATATATTTTACCTCAGGTACAACTAACGCTGCTTTTTTTACTAACTCCATAGCTTCTTTAATATAAGGAATCTCATATCCTATTAATTTAATATTTGTATATGGATGAGTATCATAAGTCATTAGTTTAGATGTATGCGCTACATTATTTATTTTTCCTGTAGTAGTATCTACTGGGCAACACAAACCACTATTTTCCATATTATCTACAAACTTTCCTTCATTACCCATCTTAGAAACAACATAAACAACATGAGGTATTTTATCTACAACAATAGTTACTATCCTAAGAGAATTTACTGAAAGTGGATATAATTTATTTAAAGCCTCGTGTTGAACTATAAGTTCTTCTAGTATTCCAAAATTTTTACTAGTAACATATTTAAACATATCTTCCAAGTTTTTAAAATCTTTTTTATATAATTTTTCTATTCCTTTACCACTTTCACCGACATTTGGTTTAGCAAAAATTATATCTTTACCATCCATAAATTTTTTAAAATCATCAAAAGTAACATTTTCTAAATCAAGATAATCTCTATTTAAATAATCTTTATACACCTTGTTAAATTCATTTTTATTATTAAAAATATGTGAATAATTTTGATCATTGCAATATAAAATTAATTTCTTATTTTTTATTCTTGTAATATATGTTTTTCTTTGCTTATGATTCATATTATAAAATGCAAATATATTATAGTCATAATATCCAGCACCATACCTTATCATACAATTTATCATATCAAAAAATATAAATACTTTATTCTTACCTGTTTTATTTTTAACATCATCTATAACCTTAAACATTTTTTTAAATCTAGCACCACTTACTATCTTCATATAATATTTAAACATATAATCCTCCTTATATAAGTGAATTTATATCACTATCAAATATATCACTTTCTATATAAACATTTATACCAAAGTTTTTAAAAAATTTTAAGCAACTTATAATAAAATCTTTTTGATCAAGTGTTTTAAAATTAAGAGTTACTCCACCATCTATAAAATAATTTTTATACTTCATTATTTTAGTAACTAAATCAATACTAGAAATTTCTAATTCACCAGCTAAGTCAATATAAACCACATATCTTATTCCTGGACCATGCATAGTAGAGATAGGCTCTAATCTAGAAATTTTCCCAACTGGATACATTTTATTTTTTTCTTTCTTGTATTTTATAAGTTATTTTAGAAAGTAAGCTTAAAGGTATTATTTTTGATAAATAATAACCTATTTTAGTTGTAAAACCTGGTATAATAATTTTTTTGTTTTTAAACATCTTTTTAATAGCATACTCTGCCACATAATCACTACTTAAGCTTTTTAAATTAAATTTAACTTTTGCAACATCATTAAATTCAGTATTAACAGGCCCTGGACAAAGAGCACCAATATATACATTTGAACCAATCTGTTTTAATTCTTCTCTTATAGCAAGTGTTAAATTAACAACATATGATTTTGTAGCATAATATGTACTCATTAAAGGACCATTTAAAAAACCAGCAATTGATGCAACATTTAAAATATATCCTGAGTCTCTTTTAATAAAATCTTTTAAAAATAATTTAGTTAATGTATGAACAGTTTTAATATTTAAATCTATCATATCTAGTTCTTTATCAATTTTTGTTTCATTAAACATTCCAAATAAGCCAAAACCTGCATTATTAATTAAAACATCTATTTTTTCTTTTTTTACTCTATTGTATAAATCCATACAATTATAAGTACTTGATATATCCATATCAATTATTTCAATATTTCCATTTAATTCTTTTTTTAGTGCCTCTAATTTTCTTCTTCTTCTAGCAACCAGTATTAAATCATGTCCCTCTTTAGAAAGAAAAATTGCCAAAGATTTACCGATTCCACTAGAAGCACCTGTTATTAATATCTTCATTATTTATCCCACCAATGCTAATTATATTATACAACAAAAATATATATAGGACAATTAAAATATAATAAAAAAAGATGCTATTTTGCATCCTCTTCTACTAATTCTAAAATAACCATTAATGCATCATCACCACGACGTTCATCAAGTTTTAATATTCTTGTATATCCTCCATTACGTTTTTGATAACGAGGAGCAAGTACATCGAATACTTTTTTAACAGTTTCTGTATCGTTATGTAAGAATGCTAAAGCTTTACGTCTAGCTACTAAAGAACCATTTTTACCATAAGAAATCATTTTATCAACAAATTTACGAACTTCTTTAGCTCTTGTTTCAGTTGTAGTAATTTTTTCATTTAAGATAACTTCTTTAGTTAAATTTGCTAGCATGCTTTTTCTATGTTTATTAGTGCGACCTAATTTTCTGTACATAAAATTACCTCCTAGTCTTCATCACGGAATCTAAGTCCCATGCCTTTAATCTTATCAATAACTTCTTTTAATGATTTCTTACCTAAGTTACGTATTTTCATCATTTCAAGTTCTGATTTTTCAGTTAAATCACCTAAAGTATTTATATTAGCTCTTTTTAAACAATTGAATGAACGAACTGATAACTCTAAGTCTTCTATTGACATTTCTAATACTTTTTCTTTTTTAGATTCTTCTTTTTCAATCATAACTTGTGTATTTTTTGTTGCTTCAGATAAATCTATAAATATTTCTAAATGTCCTGTCATAACTTTAGCAGCTAAGCTTAATGCTTCATCAGCTTTTAAACTTCCATCTGTCCAAACCTCGATAATTAATTTATCAAAATCTACCATTTGTCCAACCCTAGTATTTTCAACTGAGTAGTTTACTTTTTTAACTGGTGTATAAATTGAATCTATTGGTAATACAGAGATATCTTGATTTGGTTTTTT
>CAQHJP010000063.1 GCA_948801035.1 uncultured Bacilli bacterium | reverse complement strand
ATTTAAGGAGGCAGAAATATGACAGTATTTAAAACATTTTTAAAAGTTTTATATGCTTGTAAAATTCCTATAATTACTTATACTATAATTTTAGTTATATTTGGAGGTATTAATATAAAAACTTCTGATGAGAATATAAATTTTGTTGCTAATAAACCTGATGTTGCAATTATTAATAATGATGTAGATGAGGGTATAACTAAAAATTTGATTGAGTATATGGCTGCTAATACTAACATAGTAGATATTAAAGATAAAAAGTCAATTGATGATGCTTTATTTTATAGAGATATAAATTATGTCATTTATATACCTTTAGACTTTAATAAAGAGTTTTTAAAAGGAAATAATCCTAAAATTGAAATTAAAACTACAGGTGATTATCAATCTTCACTTGCAGAACTTATTTTAAATAAATATATTAAAACAGCTAATGTTTATGTTAATTTAGTTGATAAAGATGAAATAATAGATAGTATTAACGATACCTTAAATATTAATACAGAGGTTATACTTACATCTAAATTAGATTCTGATAATTTATCAAAATTAACATCGTATTATAATTTTTCAAGTTATAGTATTTTAGCTGGTTGTGTTTATGTTATTTGTCTAATTTTATCTAGTTTTAAAAATGAAAAAATCAAAAAAAGGACTATTGTAAGTAGTATGAATTATAAAGATTATAATAAAAAGTTATTAATTTCTAATACTTTATTTGCATTTATTCTATGGATTTTATATGTTTTACTTAGCGTTATTTTTGTGGGTAAAGTAGTATTTACACTTCATGGCTTATTTTATATTATTAATTCGTTTATTTTTACAATATGTGCTGTAAGCATTGCCTTTTTAATAGGAAATACATTAAATAATAAAAATGCTATAAATGGAATTGTTAATGTAGTAGCATTAGGATCAAGTTTTTTGTGTGGTGCTTTTGTACCTATTGAGTGGTTACCAGATTCAGTACTTAAAATAGCTCATATATTACCAACATATTGGTTTATAAAAACAAACGAGTATTTAAAAGTATTGGAAAATATAAATTTTGATACTATAATGCCAATATTAATAAATATGAGTATTATAATCGTATTTACAATATTTTTTATAATTTTAACTAATGTTATTTCAAATAGAAAGAGTGTAGAATAATTTAATTTTTAAAATATTATGGAGGATTTATGAAAAAAATTGATGATATAATTTTTATTGATAATTTACCTAGTTTAGATTTGCATGGAATAGATAGTGCAACATCTAAAGTTTTAATTGATGATTTTATTAAAGAAAATAGGTTTTTAAAAAATGAATTTGTTACAATAGTTCATGGCATTGGAACTGGTATTTTAAAAAATATTACAAAAGATACTTTATCTAAAAATAAATATATAATCGATTTTAAAATATGGCCTTTTAATATAGGATGTACACTTGCTCAAATAAAATTATTAAAAGAATTTGACAAACAAAAATAAAATGCTATAATATAACACGCAGCTGAGGTTATAGCATAAATTATAATGAATTTGACAAAACAAAAAAATATGCTATAATATCAGACATCAACTCGGAAAAAAGCTCATAAAATGAATAAAAAGGGTTGTTCTTATAATGAATTTGACAAAATAAAAAATTATGCTATAATAATGGGCATAAAAAAGGGGGAAATGTTATGTACGATGAAAGAAACAGATTTAATGTAAGAAATTTATTAATGCAAATTCTTATAATATTATTATTTATATTTATTTTGATTTGGTTATTTCCAACTAAAAAATATATGGATGATAAATATATTACTAAGGATGAATTAATCTTAAAATTAGAATCTATTTATGGTAGAAATTTTGCATCTAATGTTGAAACTATGAGAGATGCAGCTAAAGATTACTTTACTGCTGAAAGATTACCAAAAAATATTGGTGATTCAGTTACTTTAACTTTAGGTGAGATGTTAAATAAAAAGTTAGTAATGGAATTTACTGATAGTAATGGTGAAAAATGTAGTGTTACACAATCATATGTTAAATTAACTAAAATGGAAACAGAATACCAATTAAAAGTTCAATTAACATGTTCAGATTATGCTGATTATATTATAGATTATATAGGATGTTATGCATATTGTGATAATTGTGATAAACAAACTACAACTGTAAAACCAAGTAATCCAAGTAAACCAACTAATAAACCAACTGATAATAAGCCAACTGATAATAAACCAGATACTAAAGATCCAGAACCAACACCTGAACCAGTTGTAAAAAAATACAAATATGAATATAGATTAGTAACTCAAAATACATATTCTAATTGGTCAGACTGGTCAAATTGGTCAACAACTAAAGCTGTTGCTAATGTTTTAACTCAAGTTGAAATTAAAAAAGATCAAGTAGTATCAGGTTATAAACAAAATTATGTACAAACTGGTACTAAAACTGAAACATATACAGATTATGTAGATGAAACATATACAGAATATGTAGATAAAACATATACAGATTATGAAACAAAAACTGAAAGAGTTCCATCAGGTACTAAAAGAGTATTAGTTGATTCAAGAGATGTTGATTATGAAGATGGATATTATGGAAGTTGGCATTCAGCAGGAAATGAATCTAGTGAATCAATGCTATATAGTAGTGATACAGTAAAATACACTTTAGATAGTACAGATAGATATTTAGATTGTACTAATAAATGTAGATATGTAACAGTTTACTATTATTCTGTTGAAGAAAGAGAATGGCATGAAGGTGGAACAAGTTGTCCAAGCGGTTACGTTGAAGAAGGATCAAAATGTAACAAATATGCTAATGAAACTACTTATGAAGATAGAACTAGTTATGAAGAAGTAACTAAAACTGAAAAAGTTCCTGTAACTAAAACTAGAAAAGTTGCAGTAACTAAGACTAGAGAAGTTCCAGTTTATGGTTATGTAAATGGAGATCCAATTTATAAAACAGTAACTTATTATAGATTTAGAACAAGAACTAAATTAACAGAAGCTGGCGTAGTTTATAAATGGAGTGAATCCAAAGAAGATGCTACATTATTAAGCTTAGGTTATAAATTAACAGGAAATATAGAGGAAGTGTAAAATCACTTCTTTTTTATTTTTAATTTATTGACAAGTATTTTTTAATATGTTATTCTAAAATAGAGTAGGATAAAGGTGAATATATGAAAGATAGTTATAGATTTGAGTATACTAATGAAAATGAGTTTAAAAAATATGAACGCTCATTAAAAAAATATAATATGTTAGCATATAAAAAATTATATTTTTCATATTATCCTTCTTTAAAAGAGGGCAGCTTTTTAGGCGAATTAGTATCTAGTAATTCTGAAAATAATACAGATACATATGAATTAAAACTTCCTACAGATATAATGTTTTCTAAAGTACATGGTGATATAAAATTGATTTATATTGTTTATAAGATAGAAAAAATTGTTATGCTTGATAGAATTTTACCTGAAGGAATACTTGGTGAAGGACACCAATCAGAACTTACTACATATAAAGGTGTTATGGTGTCAAAACAAAATCATGACAAAGATATTTTTAAAATTAATTTATTAAATATGCTTCAAAAATAAAAATTTTTTTTAAATATATTGCATAAAATTTATAAATATGATAATATATAGAAGTATTAATTAATTTACATGGACCCTTAGCTCAGTTGGTTAGAGCATCCGGCTCATAACCGGGCGGTCGTAGGTTCGAGTCCTACAGGGTCCACCACTAATGCGAGCGTGGCGAAATTGGCAGACGCAATAGACTTAGGATCTATCGCCTTACGGCATGGGGGTTCAAGTCCCTTCGCTCGCACCAGATTGATAGGAAACTCGAACTTTTTATTCGAGAGTAATAAATATTAACTAGAAGTACCGTCTAGTTTTTTTGTTATTTGAGAATGGAAGTGATGAGTTATGAAGGAAGTTAAGGAATTAGAGTTTGATAAGGAAGTCTTAAAAAGGATTGAAATGATATGTAGATTTGCTTGTGTTAAGCCCATTATTAAGCAAGGAAGTATTATTAATATCAAAGGAACTAACATTTCTTATGTAAGTCCACATATTATAACAATCAAAGAGAATAATTATTTAATATTCAATGGAAGTGATACTTTATTTGTAAATGATTATTCTAAAAGTATTAAATTAAAGGATTTAAAAGTTCATATTAAAACAAATTAATTGTTTTAAAACTAGGCGTGCAAAAAGGAAGTACAATACTTGAGGTTAAAAGTATGGTCTTTTTGTACTTTTAATCTCTCTAAAAAATAAGAAAAGGAGAGATGAAAGAATGAACGAAGTAAAGAAAATTGCAGGAATTTACATTAGAGTGAGTACACTCGACCAAGCTCGTGAAGGTTTTAGTCTAGGACAACAAGAAGAGCAATTAAAAGCCTTTTGTGAGCGAAAAGGTTATGAGATTTACAAAGTATATGCTGATGAAGGAATTAGTGCTAAAAACGATAAAAGACCAGCATATAGAGAAATGTTAAGAGATGTTAAAAACGGTACAATTAATGTTATTGTGGCATTTAAAATGGATAGACTTACAAGGAGTGTATTTGATGTAGAAAAACTAATGACAGTAGTTGATAATGCAGGATGTGATATAGATTGTTTAAATGATTCATC
>CAQHJP010000062.1 GCA_948801035.1 uncultured Bacilli bacterium | reverse complement strand
GCATGCTTAAATTTGTATATTCATAGCAAAATCCATCTGATGATAATGACACACCATATTCATTTAATATGTAAGCCATAAATTGTATTTCAATTGTTAAATTCATAAAATTTTCTTTATTGAAATCAGGCTCTTTGCCATAAAATTTTTTATAAGTTTGATAAATGATTTTTTCTTTTTTCATAATAAACACCTCTAATAAACATTATATCACAACAAATAACATTTTTAAAATATATAAAAATAAAAGTAGTTAAACTACTTTTATCTAAAATTACAACAATTTCCATTATCGTTATTAATTATTTGATCTTCTTCAGAACAAGTATATTGTGGTGTATATGTATGGTTATATATGTGACGATTTATAACGTGTGTATGGATTGGACAAATATGTGGTACTTCATGGACAAATTCTTTTTCAATACAATTTGTTATAACAGGTTCAGTAATAACTTCGTTACATCCGCATCCACAATTTTTTCCTTTAAAGTTCATTCCCCATTTATTGAACATAATTTTCCTCCTTATCTATTTTATAATATGAAAAGGTAAAAATCATGTATATGTTATTTATCTAAATATATCAATTTTATTTTACTATATCATTTATCATATCCATACTATACCCTTTTTGATATAATTTGGATTTAATTTTTTTATTTAGTTCAGAGCCAGTATATTTTAAACTATATTTTTTATAAAATTTATCATAATCTTTATCTATTTGGGAACTATCTTTTATATCTAAATTATCATAAATATTTAATACATCAGATTTATCATATCCTAAATTTATTAAATCATTTACTACTTTTTGTTTTAAAGTATATCCTGTATATTTACTATTTTTAGTTTTTTTAATAATTAATTTTTTAATTTTTTCTAAATTAATATTTGGATCTATATTACTAATAATTTCGTCAATTATATTTGAATCTATATTATGTTTAAGTAATTCATTTTTAATTTTAATAGGGCCATCTGATGATAAATTTATTTTATCTGATATATAAGCTTTAGCATAATTAGTATCATTTATTAAACCAATACTTTTTAGTTTTAAAATAGTTTTTGATTTATCAGTATCTGATACATTATATGAATCTATATACTCACTTATTTCTTTTTCACTTCTTAGTTTTTTTGTTATATAATTAACACATTTATAATATATGTCATAAAATGATGTCTCTAGCACAATCTCATTTAATAATGATTGATCTATTTCTTTATTATATAAAAGTCCATTATTAATAAGTACATCATCATACGTAGTAAAAGTTAAATCATTATCAAGTACTATTTTATATTTTTTTCCTGTTTTTTTTATTTTTTCTATTTTCATTTAATCACCACTTGATAAAATTATATCAAATGTTTGTTTGTTAAGCAAGGTTTAATTTTAAACTATTTTTTTAACTTCATCTATATATTGATATTTAAGTGCATTTTTACGAGTTATTACTGATTTACCTAAATTTTTTTCAATATCATCTCTAGCAACCTTGGCAGCATGTCCACCCATTTTAGCAATTTTTTTATTTTGTTCTAATCCATAAGGCTTATGTTCTTTTGCAAGTTCACGTGTAGCAATTTCTCCTAAATCAGTGAGAGCTACTTCTATATCTGTCATATTATCTCGAAGTGATTCTTTTCTAATGCCTTTATATGCCTTAAATTCATTTGCTTTCATACCAGACCAAGATTTATATATTTCATTTGTGAGTACTGCGTACTCATACTCTTTTGAAATACCCCCTTCTTTCCATACATCAGTAAGTTTATTTCTATCTAATATTCCTTTTAATCTAGCTTCAATCCATTTATCAGAATATCCTCTTTTACGATAATAATTAACTTATCTTGCATAATTTCATATCCTTAATTTTATTATGTCAAACATTTATTCATCAAACAAAAAAAGCAGAAATCTGCTTTAATTTATTACTTTTTTTAAATATTTATAAAAATGTAAGAATATATTTGATTTTTTAACATCTTCTTTTACAGTTAAATCTACTTTTCTTCCATCTGACAAAGTAAGATATCCAACTATATCACCAGACTTAACTGGTGCTTTTATCAAATTAAGATTAATATCATATGTTAAATCAACAACGCCATCTGATTTTTTATATAAATCAACTACTTTATCTTTAGCTACTATATCAACATAATCAAGTACACCTTTTGAAACTTTTGATTTAGTTAAAACTGTATCAGTATTAATTACCTCATTTATAGAATACTGACTATATACATAATCAAACCCACTTGTAACATCACTATTACGAGTTTTACTATCTGGTTCTCCCATAACAACTGTAATTATTCTCATACCATCAATTAATGCGGTTGCAGTAACACAATATCCTGCCTCAGAAGTATATCCAGTTTTAAGTCCATCTACACCTTTATAAAATCTAACTAATTTATTAGTATTAACAAGCCAAAAAGATCTATCTGTGCCTTTTCTTAAATAATCCTCATAAATTTTAGTAAATTCAAAAACTTTTTCATGTTTAACTAATTCTTTTGCAATCATTGCCATATCATATGCAGAAGAATAATGATTAGCATCATCTAGACCGTGACAATTTTTAAAATTAGTGTCAGTAAGTCCTAATTCTTTTGCTTTTTCATTCATTTTTTTTACAAATTCTTCTTCACTTCCAGCAACTTTTTCTGCAAGTGCTACTGCAGCATCGTTTCCACTTGCTACTGCCATACCTTTAAATAAATCATAAACACTCATTTCTTCCCCAGTTTCTAAAAGGATTTGACTTCCACCCATAGATGATGCGTTTGCAGATACCCTAACTGTATCATCAAAACTTAAATTCCCACTTTCTATAGATTCCATAACAAGCAACATAGTCATTATTTTAGTCATAGAAGCTGGATGCCTTCTTTCATGAGAATTTCTTTCATAAATTATCTTACCTGTAGTAGGCTCAAGTGTAATAGTGCTTGATGCATTTGGTGCAAGTTCTAAAGCATTTATAGTACTAAATGGTATTAATACTAAAAGTAAAAGCATACAAATTTTCTTCAATTTCATCACCTTAATAAAATTTATTCTAAAATTTAAAAAAAATGTCAAGTTTTATTAATTGGACTTTATAAATTTAATGTAGTATAATTTTAATTATAGAAAGTAGGTATTATGAAAAATAAAGAATTAAAAAGAGCTTTGATATTAATTGTTTTTATAATTATATTAGTAGTTATTATTAAAATGGTACAAGGTACTGACAAAGTATCTAAACAACTTAAAAAAATTGGATATAATAAAGATGAAATTACTCTAATTAAAGAAAATTTAAATGGTGATAGTATAAACAAAATTTTGTCCTTAGAATATAACAAACTAATTAGTGGAATAGTATCAAATAAATACTTTATACCTTATAATTTAGATAATTATATAGAGTACTCTAAAAAGGAAGAAGATATAAATAAAATAATAAGTATGGTTAATACAAATAGAGATCATGAATTTTATACAAATACAAAACAAACTGATATTTCTAAAAATTATTCTATGTTAGTAAATAAATATAATTATCTTCCAAATGATTATACAGTAAATGACATTGAAGAAATTTCTAATTGGTACGCTTATGAAGGACACTCTATTAAAAGTGAAGTATACGAACAATATAAAAAAATGTGGAAAAAAGCTAATAATGAAGGTCTTACATTGCTTGTTAACTCATCATATAGAACAATGGAAGAACAAAAAAAAGAATATGATAATTCATCTGATGAATATGCATCACGTCCAGGTTTTTCAGAACATCAAACAGGACTTGCACTTGATATTGTAACTCACAATATAATTGGAAATAATTTTGAAAATACAGATGAATTTAAATGGTTACAAAATCATGCACATGAATATGGATTTATATTAAGATATCCAAAAGATAAAGAAAATATAACAGGTTATAATTATGAATCATGGCATTATAGATATTTAGGTGTAGAACTTGCTAAAAAAGTTTATGAATCTAATTTAACTTATGATGAATATTATGCTTACTTCTGTGAATATAAAAACGAATGTTAAAATTAATTTTATTATTAATACTATCATTTAATTTAACTGTTAAAGCAGATGAAGTAAAATTAGATAAATGTGTAGATGGAGATACAGCTTGGTTTATAAAAGATAACGTTAAAATAAAAGCTAGATTTCTTGCCATAGATACTCCAGAATCTACTAATACTAAAGAACCATTTGGTCTTGAAGCTAAAGAATTTACTTGTAATAAATTACAAAATGCGAAGAAAATAACTATTGAATATGATCCAAATAGTGATATGTTAGATAAATATGATAGACACTTAGTATGGGTTTTTGTAGATGATATGCTACTTCAAGATTTAATTATAAAAGAAGGACTTGCAGAAGTAAAATATATATATGGAGACTATAAATATACAGATACTTTAAATAATAGTTTAGAAATAGCTAAAAAAAATAAAGTTGGAATTTGGATGAGTAGTTCTAATAATTATACATATTTAATTGTAATTATAGTATTAATACTTTGTTTATTTAGTACAAAAATAAGAAAAAAAGTTATTAATAAAACTAAGAAAAATATAAAGAAAAAAATATTAGGTTAATCACTTAATATTTTTTATATATTAGTATAGAATCTTTTATATTC
>CAQHJP010000061.1 GCA_948801035.1 uncultured Bacilli bacterium | reverse complement strand
TTGTTTATAGATGAAATACATAGAATACCAAGATTTATAGAAGAAACACTTTATTCTGCCATGGAAGATTTTACTTTATCAATAGTAGTTGGAAGTGATTCGCAATCTAGAAATATAAAAATAGATTTGCCTCCTTTTACTTTAGTCGGAGCTACTACTAGAACAGGTGATTTATCTAGCCCACTTCGTGATAGATTTGGAATAATATCAAAACTTAATTATTATACTAAAGAAGAACTTACTGATATTGTTAAAAGAACAAGTAAAGTGCTGGATTGTAAAATAGATGATGAAGCTGCCTTAGAACTTGCTAAAAGAAGTAGAGGAACGCCACGAATAGCTAATAGGTTATTTAAAAGAGTAAGAGATTATGCTACTGTAATTGGTAGCGGAGTGATAGATTTAGATATTACTAATACTGCTTTAAAAAAATTAAAAGTAGATTCATCTGGATTAGATGAGATGGATTACAATATACTTAAATCTATAATTGAAAAATTCAATGGTGGACCAGTTGGAATTGAAGCCTTAGCATCTAGTATAGGGGAAGAAGTAACAACAATAGAAGATGTTTATGAACCTTATCTACTTCAAAATGGTTTTTTAAAAAGAACTCCACGTGGTAGAATAGTAACTGAAAAAGCTTATAAACATTTAAAAATAGATTTTGAAAATAGTTTAGATATATGAGGTGATATTATTAATACATTAGATTTTGATTTTAACTTGCCAAGTGAATTAATAGCCCAAAGTCCAATTGAAAAAAGAGATGATTCTCGTCTTTTAATTTTAGATAGAAAAACTGGGAATATTGAACATAAACATTTTAGCGATATAATAGATTATTTAGAAAAAGATGATATACTTGTTTTAAATGATACTAAAGTAATTCCTGCAAGATTAATAGGAGAAAAAATAGATACTAAAGCTGTATGTGAAGTTTTAATGTTAAAAGAAATAGATAAAGATGTATGGCAATGCTTAACAAAACCAGCTAAAAGAATAAAATTAGGAACAATAATTAATTTTAGTGATAAATTAAAGATGGAGTGTATTGAGATTTTAGACGAAGGAATAAGAAATTTTAAATTAATTTATGATGGGATACTTTACGAATTATTAGATACTTTAGGCTCTATGCCACTTCCTCCTTATATTCATAAACAATTAATTGATAAAGATAGGTATCAAACAGTATATGCTAAAAATATAGGCTCTGCTGCCGCTCCAACTGCTGGTTTACACTTTACACAAGAATTACTTAAAAAGATAAGTGATAAAGGTATTAAGGTAGTGTATATTACTTTACATGTTGGCCTTGGAACTTTTAGACCAGTAAATGTGGAAGATGTTACTAAGCATAAAATGCATAGTGAGTTTTATACTATGAGCAAAGAGACTGCTGATATACTTAATAATCATAAAAAAAGGATAATATCAGTTGGGACTACATCCACTAGAACACTTGAGACTATAAAAAGTTTATATGGTACTTTTAAAAAGTGTTCTGGTTATACAGATATATTTATTTATCCAGGTTATAAATTTAAAGCGGTAGATGCTCAAATAACAAATTTTCATTTGCCTAAATCCACACTTCTTATGTTAGTTTCTGCTTTTGCTACTAAAGAATTGATTTTTAAAGCTTATCATGAAGCAATTGTAAATAAATATAGATTTTTTAGTTTTGGTGATAGTATGTTTATAAAATAGTGTAGCGCTATTTTTTCTTTTTACATAAAATATATAGAGGTGATTTATGAAAATCTGTGTATATGCTATTAGTAAAAATGAGTCTAAATTTGTAGACCGTTTTATGGATAGTACAAAAGGTGCAGATGCTGTTTATGTTCTTGATACAGGTTCTACTGATGACACTGTTTTAAAATTACAAAAAAGAAATGCTATAGTTAAAACTAAAAAATTTGATTTTTTTAGATTTGATGAAGCTAGAAATGAATCTTTGAATATGGTTCCAAAAGATGTAGATGTTTGTATATGTCTTGATTTAGATGAGGTATTATGTGATAATTTTAGACAAATAATAGAACAAGAATTTACATCTGATGTAACAAGACTTAGATATAATTATATTTGGTCACATGATAATAAAGGAAATCCTAAAGTTAATTTTTATGCTGATAAAATTCATAGAAGAAAAAATTATAAATGGACACATCCTGTTCATGAAGTTTTAACTTGTACTAGTGATGAAGTATTTAAAACTGTGGATAGCCTTACTATCAATCATTTTCCTGATGATACCAAATCAAGAAGTAGTTATTTACCACTTTTAGAACTAGCTGTTAAAGAAGATCCAACTGATGATAGAAATATGCATTATTTAGGGCGAGAATATATGTATTATGGTAAATATAATGAATGTATAGATACTTTAATTAAGCATTTAAAATTAGAAAAATCTACTTGGAAACCAGAAAGATGTGCATCAATGAGATTTATATCTAGGTCATATCAAGCACTTTTAAGATATGATGAAGCCTTTATGTGGTTAGAAAAAGCTATAATAGAGTGTCCAAATATAAGAGAACCTTATGTAGAAATGGCACTTCTTTGTTATAAACTAAATAAATGGGATAAGGTAATTGAAAATTGTAAAGATGCACTTAAAATTGAAAAAAATGAAAAAGTATATATAAATGAACCATTTTGTTATGATGAAACAATATTTGATTTATTATCAATAGCGTATTATAATTTAGAACAATACGATAAAGCATATGATAATGTTTTAAAAGCACTATTGATAAACCCTGATAATGAAAGAATTAAAAATAATAAAATTATAATAGAAAATAAAATAAAGTAGTATAATATTATTATATATAAATATAATTAAGTAGGTGATGTTATGAAAAAGAAAATAGGATTTATTATTTTAGGAGTTGTATTATTATTTTTAATTTTATTTTTTAGTTTAAGAAAAAATAATAATTTATCTAGTATTACAGGGACTGTTGTTAAATACTCTGATAATGTAGTTACAATTAAAAGTGACAATAATGATTATACATTTAATGTAGAAGGAGATTTAAAAGCAGGAGATTATATTAAATTATATTATACTGGAATACTTAAAAGTGATTGTCTTAACTGTGAAGTTAAAAACTTTGAAGTAGTATCAAAAGAAAATTCCACTTCAAATTTAGATATATTTAAAGATTATTATGATTTAGCAAATAATAAATTAAAAACATTATCAACTGATGAAAAAATAGGGCAATTATTACTTGTAAGATACCCTAGTGATAAAGTGATAGAAGATTTAAAAAAGTATAATTTTGCAGGATTTGTATTTTATGCTAAAGATTTTAAAGATAAATCAGAAACAGATGTTAAAAAAATGATTTATGATTTACAAAAAAATTCTAAAATACCACTTTTAACAGCAGTAGATGAAGAAGGCGGCAAGGTAGTTAGAGTAAGTAGCAATAAGCAACTTGTTAGTGAACCATTTAAATCTCCAAGTGAACTATACAATATAGGCGGGCTTAATAGTATAAAAGAAGATACAATTAATAAAAGTAATATTTTATATAATTTAGGACTTAATTTAAATTTAGCTCCTGTTTTAGATGTTTCAAACAATCCAGATGATTATATATATGATAGAACTTTAAAACAAAATACTTCTATTACTTCTATGTATGCAAAAGAAGTAATAGAAGCTAGTAAAGCAACTAAAGTTTCATATACTTTAAAGCATTTTCCAGGTTATGGTAATAATGTTGATACACATTCATCTATTTCTGTAGATAATAGAAGTTATGATTATATAAAACAATATGATTTACCGCCTTTTATAGCTGGTATCGATGCAGGAGCAGAGGCCGTTTTAGTAAGTCATAATATAGTTACTAGTATAGATAAAATAAATCCTGCGTCTCTTTCTTTAAATGTTCATAATGTATTAAGAAATGATTTGAAATTTACAGGTGTTATAATAACTGACGATATAGCTATGTCTGCTTTGGATGCTTATGGAGATACTACTTTAAAGGCTTTTAAAGCTAAAAATAATTTAATTATTACAACAGACTATGAAAAAAGTTTTAATTCTATAAAAACAGCACTTTCAAATAATACAATAACTACTGATGAACTTGATGAATTAGTAGTAAAAGTTCTTGCTTGGAAATATTATAAAGGTTTAATAATAGAAAATCAAAAATAAAGTATTAATAATACGAAAAACGCTTAAACATTTAAGTTAAGCGTTTTATTTTGATATTTTTTAAGTTGATGTTGGTCCAGTAGGTCCCTGAGGGATAGTTAAATTAAGTATAAAGTTAGGTGCAGTTCCAGTTATGGTAGCTGCAGCAGTAGAACCAGGGGCACCTGTATCAACAGTACCTATTGTTAAAGTTGGGGTAGCACCAGTAGGTCCAGTAGCTCCGGTAAGTCCAGTAGGTCCAGTAGCTCCAGTAGCTCCAGTAAGTCCAGTAGGCCCAGTAGGTCCAGTAGGTCCAGTAGCTCCAGTAAGTCCAGTAGGCCCAGTAGCTCCAGTAAGTCCAGTTGCTCCAGTTGCTCCAGTAGCACCAGTAGCTCCAGTTGCTCCAGTTGCTCCAGTAGGTCCAGTAGCTCCAGTAGCTCCAGTAGCTCCAGTTGCTCCAGTTGGTCCAGTTGCTCCAGTAGCACCAGTAGGTCCAGTTGGTCCAGTTGCTCCAGTAGGTCCAGTAGCACCTGTAGGTCCACCACTAGGTCCGGTAGGTCCAGTAGGCCCAGTTGGACCAACATATGCTACACAAGATGGC
>CAQHJP010000060.1 GCA_948801035.1 uncultured Bacilli bacterium | reverse complement strand
TTATCTAATATTGCGTGTTAGGTGTTATCTCCACAAGGTTTTTGTGCTAACACCAAAACTCTTAGTTGAGTTAGGTGTTATTTTTTTTAATCTCGATCTAAAAATTTTTTTAGCATTGCTAAACACAATACTAACATAACCAAATATTCCAACGGAATACTCCTTTATTAATAATTTCTTTTTCGTGGATTATCACCTCCTCATAAACTAATTAAATTAAAGTTATGTGGAGGTAGCACCTAACTATTAGATAATATCTCTAATAATCATTGTAAACTAAAATTTTACTATTTGCAATAGTAATTTAAACATCAAAACAATATATATCGATAGAAATATTTAAAGCATTTTTAATCTTATTAATTATTTTAATATACTTATTTTTAAATACTTCATTATCTTCACAAATAATAAAATTATACAACATACAACAACCTACTTCATATCCTACTTTTAAATATTACCACAGATTTTCAAATTAGTAACAGATTTATTATCAATTGGAATAAATTACCCAAAAAACTCCCAAAAATAAAAAATATATGGGAAATATGTAAATATATGTAAAAAAACACAAAAAAACCATTAAAAAATGGTTATTTTTTATAAATGGTGTCCCCTTGGGGGTTCGAACCCCAGACCCACTGATTAAGAGTCAGTTGCTCTACCAGCTGAGCTAAGGAGACATCACGATTAAGATTATATCACATTTATAATAATAATGCAATTATTGATTTAATTCATTTCTAAATAATTTAACAAGCATTTTTTGTGCTTCTAAATCACAATTTTGAATTTTTCCAATATTTAGGTTATTTGCGAGACTTTTAATATCATCTTTATTTAAAAATTTGAAATATGTCTGGATTGCTCCTTTTAACATATACATTTCTCTTTTATTGGTATTACCTCTTAAGGCTTCACTTGCACAGTTTATTACGCATATATACATATAATTTATAACATCTGGGTATTTTTTATATTTTTCTATATTAATCATATCTTCTTCCAAATTAAATTTAGAAAGTAAGCAAAGATCTATATCAAGTTTTTCTAAATAAGCGTATACATATTTTGTTCTTTTGAAATCATTTATGAGATAAGTGTTTTTTGTTTCTTCAGCTAATTTTTCTTGCTTTATCATAGCCATTGCAGAAACGTCTTTAAGTAAATCTTCAAAGAATTCTTGATAATAAAATTGCATATCTTCTATTGTTGAATCAAGTGGGATTTCATATTCATTAAAGCTTCTATCAATTAAATTTGAAAGTTTAATTTCTATTCTTTCTACTATATAATTATTTATATTTTCAAATAAATAGCTATCATCACGTACTTTAGAATTTAATACCTCATCATTTAAAATTTGGAAATACGTTAAATAATCCTTTGGATTATTTAATAAATTATATAATTTATTTTCTTTATCCATTTCATCATCAATTAAATCTAATATATTATTATATTCATTTGAATTTTTTTTACCATTTATTTCCAAATTATAAAGTTTGCGATACATCTTACTAATACGATAAGAATACTCAATTAACTCTTTAACTATGTCCATTTCTTTTTTACCAAGCTTAGTCACTTAAATTCACTTCCTTTAATTGATTATTTATTATATATTAATATTTAAAATAAGTAAATAGATATATATAATTATTTATATAATTTTTTTTGAATATAATTTAATAAGGCGGGAAAATTTTTTATCAATTTGCATTATTTTAAAAAATATGATAAAATAAAATTCGTTTTAGGAGGAATGAAACACAATGTTACAAATATTGTTAATTATTATCTCAATTTTATTAATTGCGATAGTTTTATTACAAGCAGGTAAAGCAGAAAGTACATCAAGTGTATTAACAGGTGGTTCTGATGCATTATTTGCACAAAGAAAAGAACGTGGAGGAGAATTACTCATAACTAGACTTACAATGGTTCTAGGAGCTGCGTTTTTCATAATATGCCTAATAATAGGTTTTTAAAAGGGTTTAACCCTTTTATTTTTTATGTTATAATTTTATATAAGGTGAAGTATGAAAAAAGTTTTAAATATAATATTACATAGATTATTTATAGTTATAGTATTGCTTTTAGTTCAAGTACTTATTTTATTTTTATTACTTACTAAATTTAAGGATTCATTTCAAATATTTTATTTTTTAATGGAAGCTTTAGGGGGTTTAGTACTTTTAAAAATAATAAACGATAAATCAAATCCAAATTTTAAAATTCCATGGATAATATTAGTTTTAACTATACCAGTTTTTGGTACATTTGCATATTTACTTTTTGGAAATAAAAAAGGGTATAAAAATAAAGTTAGAAATGATAGTGTTAAATTATTAAAAGAAAATAATTTATTTCAAGAGGATGTAGTTTTAGACAATTTAAAATTAGAAGATAAAGATTTTAAAACTCAAGCAAATTATTTAAAGCACTGTGGATTTCCTATATATCAAGATACGTTAGTTGAATATTTTAAAATAGGTGAAGAATACTACGAAAAACTTTTAGAAGAAATAAAGAAAGCCAAATATTTTATTTTCTTAGAGTATTTTATAATCCATGAAGGTAAAATGTGGAATAGTATTCTTGATATACTTATTAAAAAAGTGAGTGAAGGTGTTGATGTAAGAGTCATTTATGATGATATAGGTTGCATCACGACACTTCCTCATAAATATTATAATAAGTTAAATAAATTAGGTATAAAATGTGTATCATTTAATAAATTTGTACCAATTCTTACATCTAAACTTAATAATAGAGATCATAAAAAAATAGCTGTTATAGATGGTAATATAGGATTTACTGGTGGAATTAATTTAGCAGACGAATATATAAATGAAATAAATAGATTTGGTCATTGGAAAGATAATGGTGTTATGTTAAAAGGTAATGCAGTATTTACTTTAACCACAATATTTTTAACTACTTGGGATAATGTCACTAATACTAAAGATGATTTTACTAAATATAGTCCAAATTATTATAATGCATTAAATACCATTAACAATAGTTATATAACTGTTTATGATGATACTCCTCTAGATAATGAACCAGTTGGGAAAAATGTGTATTTAAATTTAATTAATAATGCAAAAAAATATATTTATATTACAACACCATATTTAATAATAGATGATGAGTTAGAAAACGCGCTTATTCTAGCTTCTAAAAGATTGGTAGATATTAAAATAATAACTCCATATATAGCAGATAAAAAAATTGTAAATGAGCTTACTAAAGCACATTATCCTAATTTAATTAAAAATAATATAAAAATATATGAATATAAATTAGGATTTATCCATGCAAAAACCTTTTTAGTAGATGATATGTATGCAACAGTTGGAACAGTTAACTTAGATTATAGAAGTTTATATTTTCATTTTGAATGTGGTGTACTTATATATAAGGATAAAGTATTATTTGATATTAAAAATGATTTAATTGATACTATAAAAAACAGTATAGAGATTAAAACAAAAGATACTAAAATAGATTTTATAAGAACTTTAAAAAGATTGTTATTAAAATTATTTGCGCCTTTAATGTGAAAAAATCTAATTTTTTAGATTTTTTTAATTAATTTATATGTTATAATGTATATAGGTGTAATTATGGAAAGTATTTATGGAATTACAAAAGAAAAATTAGAACAGTATTTTACGGATAAAGGTGAAAAAAAATATAAGGCTACTCAAGTTTTTGAATGGCTATATAATTTTAAAGTTTCATCTTTTGATGAAATGACTAATATAAAAAAAGATGTTATTGCTTATTTAAAACAAGACTTTTATTTTGGTTATTTAGAAATAGTTAATAAGCAAGTAGGCGAAGATACTTATAAGTATTTATTTAAACTGGCTGATAATAACTTAGTAGAAGCTGTTTTAATGCATCATGATTATGGCTATTCACTTTGCGTATCTAGTCAAGTGGGATGTAATATGACATGTGCTTTTTGTGAATCAGGAAGGCTTAAAAAAGTTAGAAATTTAAACACTTATGAAATGGTATTACAATTTATGACAGTTGAACGTGATATGAATATTAAAATATCTCGTGTTGTATTAATGGGTATAGGTGAACCTTTCGATAATTATGATAATGTAATAGATTTTATAAATATATTAAATGATCCAAAAGCTATATCTTTAGGTTCAAGACATATTACAGTATCAACTAGTGGATTAGTACCTAGAATAAAAGATTTTATTAATGATGGCAAACAAGTTAATTTAGCTATATCTTTACATGCTGCAAATGATAAATTAAGAAGTGAGTTAATGCCAATAAATAAAGTTTATAATTTAGAACTTCTTATATCTACAATAAAAGAGTATATAAATAAAACTAATAGAAGGGTAACATTTGAATATATTTTATTAAATGATATAAATGATAGTAAAGAAGATGCAAATGAATTATCAATGTTACTAAAAGGTATTAATTGTTATGTTAATTTAATACCATATAACGAAACTAGCCATATAAAGTATAAAAGAAGTAGTAAAGATAAAATTTTGAAATTTTATGATGTACTTAAAAAAAATAATATACAAGTTACTATAAGAAGAGAATTTGGAAAAAATGTATCTGCTGCGTGTGGACAACTGAGAGCTAATTACAAGGAGGCCAAATAATGGAGTATGCTTATTTAACTGATCCTGGTAAAGTAAGGGATCATAATGAAGATAGCGTCATAATTACTAAAAATATGAATGGTGAGGTACTACTTGCTGTTTGTGATGGAATGGGTGGACATAGAGGAGGAGAAATAGCTTCTTCTATAGCAAT
>CAQHJP010000059.1 GCA_948801035.1 uncultured Bacilli bacterium | reverse complement strand
TATCTAGGTCTTTACCAATCTTACGATGATCTCGCTGTTTTGCTTCTTCTAATTCTGCTAAATGCGCTAAAAGAGTTTCTTCTTGATCAAAACAAATTCCATAAATTCTCTGAAGCATCTTATTATTAGAATCCCCTTTATAATAAGCTCCTGAAAATTTAGTTAGTTTAAAATATTTGCATTCTTTAACTGTATCAACATGAGGACCACGGCAAAGATCAGTAAAATCTCCTTGAGTGTAACAAGATATAATTGTATCTTCACTCATATTATTTATTAAATCAATTTTATATGGATCATTTTTAAACATTTCTAAAGCTTCATCTTTAGATAATTCACGTCTTACAATTCTTTTGCCATCTTTGCTTATTTTCTTCATTTCTTTTTCTATTAAAGCTATATCTTCTAAAGTTATAACCTTATCTTGTAAGTCTATATCATAATAAAAGCCTTCTTCTATTACTGGCCCTACCCAAAATAATGCATTGGGATATAAATGCTTCACAGCTTGAGCAAGTAAATGTGCGCAACTATGATTAAGTTTACTTAAATATTCATCCTCTTTAATATTTTTTACCATCTTTTTCCCTCATTTCTTGTTTATATAGTTTTAAATCTTCAAGTAATTCTTTAGTTTCTTTTATTCTATTTAAATCAAATAAGAGTTTTTGTAATTTTTGCCATTCTGATAACAATGATGTTATTTCAATTCTTTTTTTATAAATCTCACTTATTTCTTTTTCTACACTATCTATTTGATATAATATTTTTAAATTATTAGGATTTATATAAGGTGCTATATTACCTAATATATCTCTTACTAAAATAATATCTCCTGTATAAATAAGTTCAACACAAGCATCTGCATATTCAAATGGTACTGATATAACATAAGGATTTGAAAACTTTTTTAAATCTTTATGTGTTAAGTCATTGCATGTCAAAAATACCCCATCATTTAAATAATTTATTATAAATTGATCAATTGGTATAACATTTTTATTTCTATCTAATTTTTTAAAATTTTTCATATTTCCTCCTAATAAAAAAAGCCTCCATTTTAAGGAGTGCTTAAAACACGGTACCATCCTAGATTTTACTTAATTTTTATAACGGAATTACCGGAATTTCTTTCGAATTCTACTCATAGGTAGTAACTAATTAATATTTTAACTAGCTTTCCACTATCGCTAGCTCACTATTTAAAATTAATTAAAAAGCCGTGTCCTAATCAATGTATTTAAATATATTCTATATAAAATTAACTATTTTGTCAATAAGTAATTACTTCAAAATTATAATTATTAGATAATATTTCACTTTTAGATGAAGGAATAGTTATTGTAGATTTATCTCCATCAGAAATATATCTATTTTTACTTAAAATATCAAAATTCATTTTTATATCAAATTCTACTCCATCATTATCATAAGCTCTTATTCTTTTCAAAAATGTTTTATCAAAATTTTTATTAAATGGTGAATATTCAGCTTCCCATCCTACTCTTAAAGTAGATTTAGTATTATAGTTTACTCCCTCATACGTTCCACTTAAAATATATTTAAAATTATCATGTG
Source organism: uncultured Bacilli bacterium (assembly GCA_948801035.1). Taxonomy (GTDB): domain Bacteria; phylum Bacillota_I; class Bacilli_A; order RF39; family UBA660; genus Faecisoma. Next base: position 3,237 of record CAQHJP010000059.1, on the reverse strand, counting down.
TTTTACTATATGGTGAACCAAATGGTAAAGCTACTATATTTACATATTTTCCTTTAATATATTCATCAAGTATATTATATACACTACCAACTTCTTTTATAGAATTAGATGAATCAGTTTTAGTAAAATCTACATGTGAATATGTATGATTTCCAATATCATAACCATGTGAAATTAAATAATCTAATATTTTTTTATTATACTCACTTTGATTAAATAAAGAACCATTTACAAAAAATGTTGCAGTTACATTAAAATCAGGATATTTAGCCTTAAATTCTTCAAGTATACCAACAGCTGAATTTGGATCTATTATTATAGAACCATCTTCATTTGTACCAATTACTTTTATATTATTTTCAAGGCCATCATCAAATGTAATAATAATTGGGCTAAATCCTAATTCAACATCAATATATCCATCTATATAATCGTTTAATCTAATCATTCTGTAGCCATTTTCATAATAAAATTGTAAATCTTGACGAAATGCTGAAGCAGTTCTTTGATATCCATCTTTATCGACATTTCCGCCTATATATTTAGCTTCAGTATTATGTATCCCATGGTACATCATAATAGGAACATTACCTAATTCATTTACTTTATACTTATTATAATCAATAATATCAGCAATATAAACTTGTAGAGTGTCATTTTTATTTATTTTTTCACCCTCTTTTATACTTTGATCATAAATTTTACCAGTTTCATTTTTACTTGGTTTTTTTATTATTTCTAATTTCAAATTAAATTTATTAGCATAATTTACTGCTTCTTCTTCTGTATAACCAGATAAATTATCCATATAATTTTCAGTTTTAACTATTTTAAATGTAAATGTTATTAATTTAAAAATTAAAAATATAAATAATATTAATATTAAAATAGCAATTATAACTCTATCTTTCCTTATTCTCATAAAACCACCTATTATTAGTATACACCCAATCTCAAAATAATAAAAGGCATAAAATAAAGTGGTGATAATATGTTTAGAAAATGTAATAGAAGTTTTTTACTTATATGTTTAGTCGCAGCATGCTTAATATTTTGTTGGCAAGTATTTATAACTTTTTTTATAATTACTAGATTTAATCTTTTTCTACTTATGTTACTTTGGTTTTTTATTTTATTTTTATTATTTAGAATAATATGGTGATATGAGTTTATCAGTTTTATATAATATATCTATCATATCACTTATTTTTCTAGTTAAATTATAATTAGTATCATCTAACTCAATTTTATCAGGTAAACTTATCAAAATATATAAAAGTTCTTTTTCATCATCATTAAGTGGATATGAGTCTTCATAACTAGAAATCACACTTTCAAAATCAAAATCAAGAGCATGTCTTTTATATAAAATATATAAATCAAAAACAGGACTACCTATTTTAGATTTACCCCAACTTATTAAATATGATTTATCATTTTTTATAAAATGTGATAGATCTAAATTATTATGTAGAACAACTTGTCTTTCCTTTGTTTTTCCCTCAACCATTTTATACCATTTATCTATTTGGTTATCGCAAAAATTTAAAGCTGAGTTTATAGAAGAAATATTTCTTGCAAGTAAATACTCCCACGAAGACATAAAGACATGGGTATTAATAGTTGTTAGTATATCAAAATAATAGCTTTTTAAATATTCTATATTATTTTTTATATCTTCATATAATTTTTTATAATCTTCAATATCAATTTCTTTATAATGAGTTGTTTTACTATGAAGTAAGCTTACCAAAGATATCATATCAATTATTTTTTGTTCTTTAGGTAAATTTGTATCTTCAATAAATTCCTCTACTAAATATTCATCTTTTATATCATTTATAATATTAGGATAATAATCAAAATTTCTAGATTTTAAATATGAAATTATATTTTCATCTAGTTTATTTTTTTTTATAACAAAATGCCCTGCCTTATCATAGATAGTAACTATACCATCAGATGTATATCGGTAGGGTTTTATGTTATATTTTTTTAAAAATTCATTAATCTGTTTCATCTTGTGAAGGTATTATTAATTTGTCGTTAATTTTTATATCACTAATATCATTATATTGTGAAAGTAATTCTTTAGTTATTCCATAAGTAAGTAAAATACTATCTATAGTATCATTTTCTTTTACTATGCAAACTCTATAAGTTTTAAAAGTTTCATTTGAATCGTCAAAATTATCAAATAATGATTTTACATTAGTATCAAATCTAGTATCTTCACCTACATCTTCTAAAGGAATTTCTACCTCTTCAGTTTTAATAGGATTTTCTAATTCATCTATATCATCTAGTGATATTTCTATACTGACATTTAAAATATTATTATCAATTACCTCATAATAAAAATCATTAATATCTATTTTTAAATTATCTAGTATGTACCTGTCGCTCATTTCTATATTAACAGGTATATTGTATTTAAACTCCTCTACATTTAAACTAACATCATTAATTTTATAACTACCACTTATTACTAAATTTCCTTTAACTATATGATCATCTAAAAAAAGATCATGATCAAGTGCTATACTAGTGATTTCAGATATATTAGTTTTAAAATTTATATCCTTTTTAAAAGGTACTATTTTCTTCATAAAATCTCCTTTCATTAAATTTTATTAAAAAAAGAATGATTTTATTCATTCTTAATCATAAAATTTTATACTTTTATCTACAAACTTTGTAAGTATTTTACTTTCAGCAGTAATTTTAGTATAACCTTCTTTATCTTTTGCATAATCTATTACTTTTTCTAATCTTTCATTAAAGGTTGCATCATCAAACAAAAAATCATAATCCATTATACATTTATTAATAGTCATATAAAAATAAACATCTTTTGCAATAAGTGGGATACTATCTATAAAATCTTGATTATCTGATACGGTTAGTAATGTTACAAATTGAAAATCTTTTGATAAAGAATTTTTAAGTAGCATAGTATAATCATATTGTTTTTTAAAAATTAATTTTAAAGTAATAAAAATATTTGATATAAATTGTGGAAATTTTTCTGCAATTTTTGCAATTTCTACTAATATAAGTCTAGCAGAATATTCATTAAACAAAAATTCTTTTTGATCTAACTCTAAATTAGAATTCAAATTAACTATAATATCACTAATAGTATTAGATTTTTCTTTTACATTATTTCTTATATAAGAAAGGATATTATATAATCTATTTTTTTCATAAATGTCTAAACTTTTATTTATGATACAT
>CAQHJP010000058.1 GCA_948801035.1 uncultured Bacilli bacterium | reverse complement strand
TATTTTATCTTCATCATTATCTTTATATTTATCAAAGTATGCTTTTTCTAATATTCTAGCCTCTACATATTTTCCTAAATCATCTGGATCCATACTTATAATTTTATTAAAAGGAAGTCCTATAACTCTAGAAATATTATTTTTTGTTTCTTCACTTATTTTATAAACTTGTTTTTCTTCTGTCTTTGATTCTTCTACAATTTTATTATCTTTATATTTTTTTACTTTAAATGCAGTTATAAAATATTGATCAAACTCATTATTAATTACAGAAAAAAGATAATTATCAATTTGTTCTGGATACATAGATAAAATATTCCACATTTGTAAGTTATAAATGTCTTCTAATATTTTTTCTATATTTATTACATATTTATTATACTCTTTATAAATATGTCTATTATCATTATCAAGTAAATAAACATATTCGGTTTTATAAGCTTGAGGTCTATAATATGGGTATGATGTTTGCTCACGAATACTTGTTGGAAGCATATCTAATCTTTCTTTAGGAATACTAATATTTATTTCAAGTCGTTGAATTTCATCACATATTTCTAAATTATCAATTTGATTTCGTAGTTGTTCTATAATAATATTACAATCTATAATACTAGTTTCCATAAAATTTGAAGCTGCCGTTAAATATATATTAGAACTTATTTGTTCTTTTGTTAAAGAATTCATAAAATTTTTTAATTCTTCATATCTTTTTAATTTGCTTATTTTCTTTTCAACATAACTTTTATTTATTAGATCATCTTCAAGTCCATAAGTACCTACAATTTCAAATAATCTTTTTTCTAAATCTAAATTTTCTCTTTTATTAAGTCTTTCTATAAAATCTTTTACAGCTTTAAATTTATCAGAATTAAGTTCTTTTTCTTGTATTTTTTTTACATTTTCTAAAAATTCTTCTTTAGTTGGATAATCACTATAAGTTTCTTTTAGTTCTTGCTCAAAAACTTCTTTTGTTTTTTTCTTATTTTTACAATAATAATATGGCAGTGTTATAGCTAGTGTACCAAAAAAGGCCCCAATAACTAAATATGCATTAAATGCTATCATAAATACCTCCTTTTAAATTACAAGTATTATATAATAAATCATATATTTTATAAAGAATCATAAAACACTATACTTTAAAAGTATAGTGTTTAGTAATTACCAATTTTTTTCCATATACATTCCCATAATCATCACTCCTAGTTATATTATATTATATTATATTATACTTAGTCAATATTTATATCCATACTCCCCATAAAATAGCTATAGCTGCAAGTATTATACCAAATACCCAAAACAATTTTACTATATCTGTTTCATTCCATCCTAATTTTTCAAAATGATGATGAAGTGGTGTCATCAAAAATACTCTTTTTCCAGTATATCTTACTGACACCCTTTGAATTATGCATACTAAAGTTTCAATAACAAACACACCAGCAACTACAACTAGACTTAATTCATGTGATGTAACAATGGCAACAGCTCCTAAAGCTCCACCTAAGGCAAGAGAACCAGTATCACCCATAAATACTTTGGCAGGATGAGTGTTATAAAACAAAAACGCTATTAAAGCTCCAACTAATATAAAGCAAAATATTCCAATATCTTCACTACCTAATATTCCTCGTGAAGCCCATGCTATCAAACCAAAAGCTAAAAATGCTATAGCAGAAAGTCCACCAGCTAGCCCGTCTAAACCATCTGTTATATTAACAGCATTAGATGATGCAACAAGCATAAATAATATAAATAAGCTATAAAACCAACCCATGTTAATTTGTAACTTAAACGTATATATTTCAAGTACTGGTTGTCTTCCACCTTTCATAAACAAAATAAAGAATATTATAGCTATAAATATTTGACCAATTAGTTTTTGAAGTTCTGTAAGCCCAATATTATTTTTTCTTTTAATAATTAAATAATCATCTATAAAACCTAATATTGCATAAGCTAAAAATACAAATAGCACAACAATTAAATTATATGTTACATTAAGCTTATTAAGTAAAATAAGTATTAAGGCAGATAAAAGTGTTGGAATTATAAATATAATTCCTCCCATAGTGGGTGTTCCTTCTTTTTCTTTATGTTTTAAAACGAAAGAAGAAACAGTTTGTTTTATTTTTAATTTTTTTAACACTGGTATTATAATAAGTCCAAAAACTATTGAAATTATAAATCCAATCATAAATGCAAGTATTGCTTTAGCAAGTATTAACATAATATCATTCCCATCATATATTTTCTAAAATAATTTGTTTATCATCAAAATCATATTTTATACCATTTATTATTTGATATTTTTCATGACCTTTACCTAACACTAATAGTATATCATTTTTTTTAAGCATTTGTATACCCTTTATTATAGCATTTTTTCTATTTACTATAACTTCATAGTTATCATATATTAAATTATTTGTCATATCATTTAATATATCTACTTCATTTTCAAATCTAGGATTATCAGATGTAAATATACAAAATGAAGAATTTTCACAGGCTATAGTAGCCATTATAGGTCTTTTAGTTTTATCTCTAGAACCACCACATCCAATTAATGTTATAATATGTTCAAAACCTAATTCTTTAACAGAATTAATTATATTTAAAACAGCATCTGGAGTATGTGCATAATCAACTACTATCATATTATCATCTTTTTTTATAATATCCATTCTTCCTTCTGGATAATTAAGTATACTTGTGTTTAATTTTATTTTTAATATATCGAATAAAGCTATAACTGATAACATATTATATACATTATGTTTACCAATTAATTTAGTATTATACTTAATACCATTTACTTTAAAACTACTTCCTAACTGATTTATACATACATCTTCTACTTTATAATTAGCTTCCCCAAATCCATATGTAACTGCACTTTCATTTATAAAATAATCCTTATACTCTGAATCAATATTAATAATTCTTTTTTCTGTTTTTTCAAATAATTTTAATTTGCTTTTTAAATAATTATCCATAGTTTTGTGATAATCTAAATGATCCATAGTTAAATTTGTAAATATCCCATATTTAAAATTTAAGCCTTCTATTCTATCCATTGAAAGAGCTTGACTGCTAACTTCCATTACTACATAAGAAATATTATTTTCAACACATAACAGTAATAGTTCATAAAGCTTTAAGATATCTGGTGTTGTATTATCTAAGGTCTCATAATAATCACCCATATAAAAACCAATAGTACCAATATATGCAGCTTTTATATTACTATTTATTAGTCCTTGATATATTAAATATGCAACAGTTGTTTTTCCATTTGTACCTGTTACTCCAATTAAATTTATATCTTTTATTAAATCATAATAATTATCTTTTAAATAATTACATAAATATTTATGAGTATCTTTAACAACCAGGGTATCTACACTATATAATCCTTTTTCTACAATCACACGAGTTGCTCCATTTTTAATGGCATCCTTTATATAATCATGTCCATCATGATTTTTTTTTAAAGCTATAAAAGTATCGCCTTTTAAAACTTTTCTAGAATCATCTTTTATATTCATAATAATCACCTATTTTATTGTATGAAAAAGTATAAAAAGTGTGGTAAAATATGATTAGGTGAATATATGAAGAAAATATTACTAATTATTTTATTTATACCTTTTTTAGTAAAAGCTGATTATACAAAAAGTGTTATAGATATTAATGATTTATCTATTAAAGAAATACAAGAATATGTTGATAAAGGTTATTTAACTTATGAATTAATAGCAAGACTTTACCTAGATAGAATAAATGAATATAATGAAATGTATAATGCAATAATTACTGTAAATAATAATATAATTGAAGAAGCTAAGAAAAAAGATATAGAATATAAAAATTCTGGTAGGACAAGCTTAATATTTGGACTTCCATTTATAGTTAAAGATAATATAGATGTAAAAGGCCTTCCAACAACAAGTGGTACAAAAGCATTATTAGATTCATTTCCATATGAAAATGCTTTATCTGTTGATAAATTAATTAAAGCTGGAGCACTTGTTATTGGAAAATCTAATATGGATGAATTTGCTTTTAATGCTAATGTATCAAAAAGCAGTTTTGGATACACATATAATGCATATGATATATCATTATCATCATATGGATCATCAGGTGGTTCTGCAGTATCGGTAGCTGCTAATTTAGCTGTATTCGCACTTGGAACTGACACTGGATGTTCTATAAGAGTTCCATCTTCAGCCAATGGAGTTGTTGGTATTAGACCAACTTATGACTTAGTTAGTACAGATGGTGTTATAAAATTTGAAGGTTTAAGAGATACTGTTGGAGTTATATCTAAATATGTAACTGATAATGCTATAGTACTTGATATACTTGACGATAAAGATATAGATTATTTAGAAAATACATCTGATAATTTAAAAGGCGTTACTATTGGCGTTATAAAAGGATTTATGAACCCTAATACATCTAGTACTAGTATGGCGTATGGTAAAACTGAAAAATATGTTTATGACATGATGATAGATTCTATAAATATACTAGAAAATTTAGGTGCAAAAATAGTTTATTTAGATAATTTTTATCTAAACTATAAATTTGATGCCTCTAATATGTGTTATTTATTTAATGAATATATTAAAAATACTTCTAGCAAAATAAAAAGTTTGGATGATTTAGTTAAAGATGGTAGATTTGTAAGTTACATTGGTAGTTATAATGGATATTATTGTAATAATGATTACACTAAAACAAGTGCATACACATCTTATGTAAATAATAGAAATAATAATATTAATATTGCAAATAATATATTTGATACATATAATTTAGATGCAATAATATATCCAACT
>CAQHJP010000057.1 GCA_948801035.1 uncultured Bacilli bacterium | reverse complement strand
TTACTGCTCCTAGTATTAATATTGTCGCTAATAATTCTACTAGTGTAAATCCTTTAAATTTTTTACTTTGAGTATTTACTAAATTCATATCCTTTACTCCTATTCTTTTATCATTATACAAAAAAATAACGTGTTTTTCAATACTATATTTCTCGTTATTTTATTTTTGAATAAAAGTAAATAAAAATTATTTATAAAAAAACAACAATTATATTATTTGCGCTTATTATTAAATCTAAATATAATTTGCCAATATAAAAGCTGTTTTTTACATAATAAAATATTATAAAGCTTAGGATAAATCAATTTCATTGTGCATTTAGCAGCATTTTCATTGTGCATTTAGCAGAAAATCAAAATAAAAAAATTAACCCATTTATGAATTAATTTTATTTAACGCCTACTTTATGAAAATCTAAGCTTAATTTATCTGCTATTGTAACTATAAATTCAGAATTAGTTGGTTTTGATTTGTCTATATCAACACTATGGCCAAATATACTTTCCATAAGATCAATATCTCCTCTATTCCAACTTATTTCAATAGCATGTCTTATAGCTCTTTCTACTCTAGATACAGTAGTATTATATATGCGAGCAAGTTCAGGATACAATTCTTTAGTAATTCCGCCTATCATTTCAGGATTGTCAAATACTAAATGTACTGCATCTCTTATGAACTGATAGCCTTTTATATGAGAAGGTATACCTAAATCATGTAAAAGTTTACTAATTGAAACTTGTATATTACTGTTATAAAAATCTATACTTTTATCTTCTTTTCTTTTAAACAAATTCAAAATCTTAGATTCTAAATCAGTTAAATCAAAAGGTTTTAAAACAAAATAATTAACTCCATATTCTGATACTTGTCTTATTACATCAGGAGCATTATAACTAGTTTCAACAATTATTTTCATATTGATAGCATTTTCTTTTAATTTATCTAAAACATATAATCCATCTTTTTTAGGCATAATCAAATCAAGTAAAACTATATCATATGAATCTTTACCTTCTAGGATTTTTTTAAATCCCTCTTCACCATCATATGCTTTATCAACAATTTTAATTTGATTACTATTTTTAAAATATTCTTCTACAGCTTCTATTAATTTAATATTATCATCTATCATTAGTACTTTAATCATTTTATTCTCCTATCTTGTACTACTTACTGCTGTAATATTATTATATAACAATGTTTTACAAAAATCTACCATTAAAATTATCTAATTTTGTCGATTTAAAAAGTCTTTACTTTTTAAATTAAATAGTATAGCGCCTATAATTAGTGGTAAATAATATGTTACAAAGCGCCATAAAATCATAAGGGTTTTAACTACAGAACTATTTATATAAGTTGAAAATAAAGTCAAAAAGACATATTCAGTTCCTAAAGTAGCACCTGGCAAGGGTATAAAACTGTTAATAACTGATGTGTATGAAGAAATAACAATACTAATAATTCCGTCAAAATTATTGATTTTTAAACTATACATAAGAGTTAGAGGAACTAAATATAAGCATATTAAAGCAAGTGAATTTAAAAATATTAATTTAAATAATCTTATTTTATTACTAAATAAGATTTTTGAATTGTTTTTAAATCTTGATATATAATCAAACATCTTTTTTATATATAAATCTTTATCTATTTTTTTAAATTTACAAATTATATTAATTGAAAAATTAACAATTTGTTTTAATCTTTTTTCATTTATACAAATAATAATAAGTAAAACAATAATTATTAAATTTACTATAAAACCTAATATAAAAAATATCATAAAAAATGAATTTAAATTTATTAAATTAAATATTAAATTTAAAATTAAAGCTATAATGCTAACTACTAAAAGAGAGACTTGATGTATAATAGTTTCTTCTAAAACTACATTAGTAGATGAGATTAAATCAACATTGTTTTTATTTAACATATAAATTTGAAAAGGTTGTCCACCAGATGAAAAAGGAGTTATTGCATTAAAAAAAAATGTAACAAGTTGAATATAAAAAGTATTTTTAAATTTTATAAAACTTAAATTATTTATAAGATTATTAGTTACAACAGATTTTAAAAATGTATAAGCTAAAACAAGTAAGTATGAAATTATAAAAAATATTAAATTAACATTTAAAAGAGAAAACAATATTTCATTAAAATTATCCTTTAAAGTAAAGTATAAAATTAATATGGTTAAAATTAAAAGTATAAATATATTTCTTTTTTTCATTTTATTACTTCAAGTCCCGGTAAAGTTTTCCCCTCCAAAAGTTCTAAAGTAGCTCCACCACCGGTTGATATATGTGTAAATACAGCCTCATAAGAATTATTTATTATAAAAGATGCTGTATCACCACCACCAGCTATTTTAACTCCATCGTTATTTTTAAGTGCCTCACAAATACCTTTTGATCCATTACTATATTTATCCTCTTCAAACATACCTACAGGTCCATTAAAAATAATTGTATTAGATGAATCTAAATATTGTTTAAATAAACTAACTGTTTTAGGCCCAATATCATATATTTTATCTTCATTTTTTATATCTGTAATAAAATATGTGCTATTTTGTGTAGTAACATCAATAGGTAAAATAATTTTATCATTTAATAAAACTTTTTTACAAAAAGGTATTTTATCATCTTCAACTAGTGAACTTCCTACATTTATCCCACTTGCTTTTAAAAAGGTATTAGCCATTGCTCCACCTATTAAAATGTAGTCTGCTACATTAATTAAATTTTCTATTAAGCCAATTTTATCACTTACTTTAGCTCCACCTAGTATTACTGTAAAAGGTCTTTTTGGGTTAGTTATAGCACTATTTATAATACTTAATTCTTCCTCTATTAAAAAACCTATTCCACTTTCTAAATAAGTAGCAATACTATTTGATGCACATGATCTATGAATAACTCCAAAAGCATCATTAATGAATACATCTCCAAGTGACGCCCAATATTTAGATAAAGATAAATCATTATTACTTTCAGCTTTAGAATCTAAATCTTCAAATCTTGTGTTTTCTACAAGTAAAACTTCTCCATCTTTTAAATTATTTATAGCATTTTCTAATTTTTCACCCTTAGTTTCATTAATAAAAATTACATCTTTATTAAGTAACTCGCTTAATCTAATACTTACAGGGTATAAAGAATTTTTTAAATCCTCAACGCTTTTTACTCTACCTAAGTGACTAAGTAATATCACTTTTGAATTATTTTTTATAGCATAATTAATAGTCTTTAAACTTTTTTTAATTCTATTATCATCTAATATTACACCATCTTTAATAGGAACATTAAAATCAACCCTTATTATTACTCTTTTGTTTTTAATATCAAGTTCTTTTATTGTTTTCAATTTAAATTTCTCCTAAATATTTGGCAGTTCTAACCATTTGTGCACTATAACCTAATTCATTATCGTACCAAGCTATTATTTTTACTAATTGTCCAGAATTTGTATCAAGTACACTTGTAAGTAATCCATCAACTAAAGCCCCATAACTAGAACCTATTATATCGCTTGAAACTATAGGATCAAATGTTATGTTTAAAGTTTCTGAAGAATTATTTAATATAACATTATTAATTTCTTCTTTTGTTACTTTTTTATTTAATTCTAAAGTTAAATCTATAACGGACCCTGTTGATGTTGGAACTCTAAGTGAACTTCCATCTAAAATACCTTTTAATGATGGTATAACAAGACCTATTGCACTTGCTGCTCCTGTTGATGATGGAATTATATTCATAGCTCCAGCTCTCCCACGACGTGAATATATACCTTTTTTATGTGTTACATCTAAAATTGTTTGATCATTTGTATATGAATGCACTGTAGTCATATATCCTTTTTTTATACCAAATACATTATTTATAACGTCAACTACTGGTGCTAGACAATTAGTTGTACATGAAGCTGCAGAAATAATTTTCTCACTTCCATCTAGCGAATTATGATTTACATTATATACAATTGTTTTCATATCACCTTTAGCTGGCGCTGATATAATGACTTTTTTAGCTCCAGCAGTAATATGTTTATAAGCTTTGTCATATTCCGTAAAATGTCCTGTACATTCAAATACTTCATCAATGTTTAGATTACTCCATGGTAGAAGTTCAGGATCAGTTTCTTTAAACACTTTAATTTTTCTACCATCAACTATAATATTTTCTTTATCAAAACTTATTTTATTTATTTTATAATTTCTATGATTAGTATCGTATTTAAGTAAATAAGCTAGTTGTTCAGGGTCTGTTAAATCATTTATTGCTACAACTTCGAAAGTTGGATCTTCTTCCATAAGTCTAAATACTAATCTTCCTATTCTTCCAAATCCATTTATTGCTACTCTTATCATAATTCCTCCTAATTTTCATTAAAACAACTTCCACCAATAAATTCCCTTAAAACTGAATCATTAGGTACATCATCAGATGGTATTGGTAAAAAATTTCTTAAAAAATTTATAAGTCTAATTGCTTCTGGATACACTTCATCATCCTCAGCAACAGAAAATAGCAGTGGCTCTGCATATGTTTTTAAAACGCCAAGTTCATATATTAAAGCTGAATTAATTATTACATCAGCATCATTTTGATATGGGAATACATAATTTTCTTCCCCTTCTTTAATATTTTTCCATGTTTTTAATGTTTCACTTGCATTATACCCACGATACTTATTATCTCTAATTATTCTTCTAAGTCTCCTTGTATCAGATGTATGAATTCTATTATGGTTATCTATATTAAGTTGCGTAAGAGGACTTATATATATTTTAAATTTAGTTTTATCTTCTATTGCTAAAGTTAAATCCGGATTAAGTGCATGAAGTCCCTCAATTACTATAATATCTTTATCTGAAAGTTGTAACCATTTATT
>CAQHJP010000056.1 GCA_948801035.1 uncultured Bacilli bacterium | reverse complement strand
AATTTTGACATATAAAAACCTCGTTTCTATGTCCAAGAAACGGGGTTCATATCATTATGACTTTCTTGATTTATAGCTATCACACATTGTAAGTTCTTTAGGACTTTTACCACAAGGACAATTACAAACAGTTATTTTTTTTAGTTCACATAAATCCTTGTTGCAATCACAATACTTACAATCATGTACTACGCATTTAATTTTTTGCATAACATCACCCTTATTATTATGTCATTAAATAATATTTTTATACATAAGGTTATATAGAAAGGGTGATTTATGAAAATAGGAATACCTAAAGCATTATATTATTATTATATTAAAGATTTTATACTTTTTTTAGAAAAGCTTGGAGTTCAAATAGTAACTTTTGACACAACAAAAGAAATAATAGACTTGGGAAATCTTGTTGCCGGAGATGAAATGTGTTTATCACTTAAAATATTTTTAGGACATGTAAGTTATTTAAAAGATAAATGTGATTATATTTTAATACCTAATATTAAAAACTATGGTAAAAATGATTTAATGTGTACCAATTTTACATCTCTTTATAATTTAGTATCTAATTTATTTCATGTTAACATTTTAACTTATGAGATTGATTATAAAAATAAGTTAACTGAGAAAGAAGCAAGTTTTAAAATAGGACAAGAACTTGGATTTAGTAAAAAACATATTATTAAATGTATTAAAAAAAGCAAAGTAACATATAATGGTAATTTAAAATCTAAAATAATTACTAATATGAATAATTTAAAATCAAGTAAGAAAAAAATACTCATTGTATCCCATCCGTATAATTTATATGATGAATTTGTAGGTAAACCTATAATAAAGTATTTAGAAAATTTAAATTGTGAGATTATTTATAGTGATTTATTTGATGCGAAAACAACCTCAGAAATGTCTAAATACTTATCATCAGACCTTTATTTTAAATATTCTAAAAATATAATTGGTTCAATAGTTATTTCTAATGAAAACATAGATGGAATTTTATTTTTAACTACATTTCCGTGTGGAATTGATAGTTTAGTAAATGAACTTGTAATAAGAAAAATAAATAAGCCATATTTAAATTTAGTAATAGATGATTTAGATAGTCAAATGGGTGTAATAACTAGATTAGAAAGTTTTGTTGATATAATTGAACAATACTAAATTATCATTTCCTATGATGGGAAAATATAATATACCTGTTAAATATTTACTATCTAAAATTACACACTGTATAATAATTGAACCAGAAAAAATAACTTCTAAAACTATTGAACTTGGAAATAAGTATTCTCCTTCTTTTGTTTGTACACCATTTAAATATACACTTGGAACTATGATTGAATCTCTAGATAAAGGTGCAAATGTAATTATTCAAGCAGGCGGTGGATGTAGATATGGGTATTACGCTGAACTTCAAGAACAAATACTTAAAGATTTAGGTTATGATTTTAAATTATATAATCTTGTTACAGCATCTAATTTAAATGTTAAAAAATTGTATAATATATTTAAAAAAATAGATAAAAAATTTAGTGTTATTAAAGCTATATATTATTTATATATAACTAAAAATATGATTAGATATATGGATAAAATAGATGATTATGTAAGACTTAATATTGGATTTTCAGATAAAAAATCATATAAAAAATTAATGGATGAAATGTTAGATAAATTTATTAAAGTTAAAAATCCTATAAGTTTATATGCTATATACAAAAAGTATAATAAAAAGATTAAAAAAGTTAAGGTTAATAAACCTAAAGACTGTATAAAAGTTGGGGTAATAGGGGAGTTATATACTATAATGGAACCATTTGCTAATTATTTTTTAGAAGAAGAATTAGCTAAATATAATATAGAAATAAAAAGATTTACAAATATAAATTACTTACTTTTTACAAATAAGAAAGTAAGTAAAAAAGCGCTTTTAAATACAAAAGAATTTCAAAAATATAAAATGGGTGCGGATGCATCTAGTAATGTTTACTTTGCTAAATATTTATGCCTTAAAAATTACGATGGTATAATTCATATTAAATCTAGTTTTTGTACTCCAGAAATATCTAGTATGGTTTTAATTAATAAAGTATGTGAAAAATATAATAAACCAGTTATATATTTTAGTTTTGATTCATCTACTAGTGAAGTTGGTATTAAAACTAGATTAGAAGCTTTTTATGACATGATTGAAATGAGGAGGAATAGATGAAGTGTTATTTAGGAGTTGATATTGGAAGTATTTCTACTAAAGGAGTTATCATAGATGATGATAATAATATATTAGCATCCAGTTATATACCAACAGAAGGTTCACCTGTTACAGCCGTAAAAAAACTAATTAAAATATTAAAAGACAAAATGGATGATAAATATATAATAAAAGGTATTGGAACAACAGGATCAGCCAGAAAATTAATAGGTCTTTTACTTGATGCAACTATTGTAAAAAATGAGATTATGGCGCATGCCATAGGTACATTATCTTTATATCCAGATACTAAAACAATTTTAGAAATAGGAGGACAGGATTCAAAAATAATTTTAATTCAAAATGGTATTATAACAGATTATGCTATGAATACATTATGTGCAGCAGGAACTGGTTCTTTTTTATCAAGTCAAGCTAAAAGACTTGGTGTTGATATAAAAGAGTTTGGTAAATATGCTCTAAAAAGTGATAATCCTGTTAAAATAGCAGCTAGATGTACAGTCTTTGCAGAATCGGACTTAATCCATAAAGCACAAGCTGGATATAAAAAAGAAGATATAATATCAGGATTATGTAAAAGTATAGTACTTAATTATTTGAATAATGTAGGAAAAGGTAAAAAGATTAAAGAACCAATAGTTTTTCAAGGAGGAGTTTCTAAAAACGAAGGAGTAGTTAAATATTTTAATGAAGTTTTAAATACTAATGTTATTGTAGATGATAATAGTCATTTAATGGGAGCTTTAGGTATAGCTATATTATCAAAAGGAAAAACTGATAAAACATATGATTTAAATATTGAAGATGTAAGTTTTCAAACGAAGGCTAGAGAATGTAAAGGATGTTCTAATAATTGTGAAATACTTAGAATATATAAAGATGATAAACTTATCGATAATTGGGGAAATAGATGTGATAAATATATAAAAAATTAAAATATAGATATTAATTCTATATTTTTTTATTGATGATTTGTATGTATATATATTGTAAAAGTTTAAATTAGATTTAAATATTTGAAAATTGTTATGATATAATTATTATGGTGAATAGTATGTATAAAAGGATAAGTTTTAACAGAATATTATTTTGTTTTATGTCACTTTTAATGATGGCCTTTTTTGCATACATTTCATTTGCAAATATTATACCTTTTAAATATATTGCTTTAATTTTTGAAATTTTATTACTTATAGATTTGATATTATATCTTTCTTTAGTTTTTAAAGATAATAATGGAATAAAAATAAGAAGGAAAATAATAGGATATATTATTAGTACCATTTTATTTTTAATAATAATACTAGCTTCATATTATATTGCACATACTTTAAGCTTTTTTATGAGTTTTGGTAAAAATTCTTATCAAGAGGAAAATTATATTATTTTAGTTAAAAAAGATTCTAATATAAATTCTATAGATGAAATTAAAAATATGGGTTATGTTAACCAAGAATTTAGTGAAATAGATAAAGCAAAAGATATGGTAAAAGAAAAAAGAAATTTAGAATTTATAGAATATGAACAGTATCAAATGCTTATGAAAGCTTTAATGGATTTTAATATAGATAGCTTACTTATAGAAGCTACAAGGTATGATATTTTATGTGAGAGTATTAATTATAATGATGAATTTAAAATACTAGATAAAGTAAGTGTTGTTACAAAAATAATGGATGATATTGTTGATACTAATGTAGTAAAAGAACCATTTTCAGTTTATATAAGTGGTATAGATACATATGGCTCAATAGGAAGCGTTTCAAGAAGCGATGTTAATATGCTTGTTACTGTAAATCCTATTACTAAACAAATTTTGATGGTATCTATACCAAGAGATTATTATGTTCAACTTCATGGTACTAGTGGACTTAAAGATAAATTAACTCATGCCGGAATCTATGGAATTGATATGTCAATTAGTACGATAGAAGATTTACTTGATGTAGAAATTGATTACTATTTTAGAGTAAACTTTTCAACTTTATACGCAGTAGTAGATGCAATTGGTGGGGTTGATGTTTATTCTGAGTATTCCTTTACATCATCTTCTGCATCAGGTGGTAGATTTAAATTTGTAAAAGGATATAATTATCTAGATGGTAGAAAAGCATTATCTTTTGCAAGGGAAAGATATAATTTACCTCATGGAGATAGAGATAGAGGAATAAATCAACAAGCAGTATTAGATGGTATTGTAAGAAAAGTTACTTCCCCTGCAATACTTACTACATATACAAGTCTTTTAGATAGTTTAAAATCAACATTTCAAACTAATATGTTAGAAACTGATATACAAAGTTTAATTAAAATGCAATTAAATGATATGGCAAGTTGGAATATTACAACATACTCTTTAAATGGTACTGATTCACATGAAGAAACATATTCAACAGGATATCATAAATTATATGTTATGATTCCAACACAAAGTACTGTTAATGCAGCTAAAAATATGATTGATTTAGTATATTCAAATCAAATACTTGAACCAAGTTATAATTATGAAGCTGGTTCTATTACAAATCCTATAGAAGTAAAATCAAGATATTCAACTTCTGAAGTTATTGTACCTAATATAAATCCAAATAGTAATTTAGATTCTAATGATACTAATATAGAACAAAAACCAGATGATTAGTAATGAAAAACAGTTTAAGCTGTTTTTTTAAATTTGACAAAATATCAAAATATGTTATAATAAAGCACATATTATTAAAAAGAGGGGGAAATAATATGAATAATTATAAAGTTAATCA